>CAXGXL010000104.1:0-8729 GCA_964013555.1 uncultured bacterium | reverse complement strand
ATAAGACTCTATGGCCTGACATAACCAAGGTTTCCACCCCTCTAAAAACGGCTCGAACATTGCTTCGAGAAGTTCGCAGTTCGCTCCTTGCTTAACTGCCTCAATCAAGGCTCTCTCCATTCGTTCTTGACTCTGAGCCAATCCGAGAAAACCCGAAACCATCAGCGAGGAAAGTAGCGCACCCGAACTCAGCTGGGGAATACGAAGCCGAAGAACGCGACAATCTAACTGCTTAATCCCAATCTCTAAGCCAGCAGCGAGTCCCTCTTGATACTCCTGCAACCAATTGCGCTCCGTTTCTGGCAAGCGATATGCACTAGCACGCCCTTGTTCAGGAATATTCAAGCGGTGAACAAGCGCGTCGATCTCCACCAGATCCGACCGAGGAATAATATGCTTGGCCAATTCCCCCTGGCCAGCATAAATAAGCATCAAACTCTGAAGTGGCCGGTAGGAACCATGAATCCAGCCCAACCCCCAAAAAGCCTTGGCGGCACTATCGGCCCATACGGTAGGAGTGCCTCCCGGATCTTCACTAAACGATAGACCTGCCGTTTTTCTAGACATAGTTGAAATCCGCCTTAAATGTGCTCATTCTAACAAACACCATCCAAAATCAAGGAAGAACCCAATGACTGGAACAAAACCCATAGACGCAGTAGCGATGAACCGGAGCTTCTTCCAGCGCTCTGCTCCATTGGTCGCTCAAGAGCTACTGGGCAAAGTCTTGGTTCACCAAACTCCGCAAGGACCGTGTGGAGGCATCATTGTAGAAACGGAGGCCTATGACGAGTCCGATCCGGCTAGCCATTCCTGTCACGGTCAAACCAAACGAAACCAAATGATGTTTGGGGCGGGGGCAACATCGTATGTCTACCGGTGTTATGGTGCCCATTGGTGCTTCAACATTAGCGTTGGCAAGGTAGGCTACGGCGCCGCAGTGTTGATCCGAGCTATTGAACCCTCCATAGGAATTGAAGAGATGCTCAAGAGGCGAAGAGCCTCTTTAAGCAATTGCGGCATAAGAGACATTGCTCGCGGACCAGGAAGACTCTGTCAGGCCATGGGAATAGATTTCTCTCATAATGGTCTCGACCTACTCGAGGAGCCCCTTACCGTTAGCAGCCCCAAGGGTTTTCGGCGTCCAGAATCTATTGCCTCACCGCGAATTGGTATCTCGAAAGCAATCAACGTACCGTGGCGATTTTACGTTCGTAATAACTCCTTCGTTTCGAGCCCTAAATAGCGAAACCCGACGCAAGCACTCAATGTCATTGGAACCGTCTTCTAGTATTGCCCACAAGAGTGGGAGCTAAGAATTGCCCTGCCTAGAAACCTCTAACTCTCCAGGCGGTGTAGCTACCCGAACCTGATTTCTTCCATTGCGTTTGGCCATGTAAAGAGCATCATCGGCCGCTTTAATTAGATCCTGTTTCGTTAGGGCATCATCAGGGTAGACAGAAACCCCTATACTCGCGGTGATCTTCTTTTCAGGCTGAACCTCCCGACGGGGAAACGGAAACTCTTCGATCATCATTCGAATTCGTTGAGCCCGAACCTCACTATTCTCTTTGTCTGTTTCCGGTAGAATAACTACAAACTCTTCACCACCATATCGAGCCGTAATATCAAAACGTCTTCCACTGTAACGAAAATCATTGCTCTGCACTGGGCCGCTAAGCATCTTACCCAATTGCCTCAACACCGAATCCCCTGCTTGATGACCTGCCATATCATTGAAGTTCTTAAAATAATCCAAATCGATGAAAAGAAGCCCTACTCTGTGCTTGTGACGCGCCGCCCTTGCCAATTCCGCGGATAGGCTCTCTTGAAAAAAGCGGTGATTGTAGACACCAGTCAAACCATCCCGTAGCGCGAGCTCCTTTAATTTCTCGTTCGCTTCTTGCAACTGCTTTGTTCGGCTCAGAACCTCACGCTCCAACTCTCGTTCATGATTTTGAACTCTCCGCAAAGCCTGATTTAAAAGTTTGTTTTTATGCTGCAGCTCATCCACCAAACTCGAATATTCCGACTCAAGCGAGGCCTCCCGAAGCGCTCCTGAAACCACCGCGCGAAGCTCAGCTAACCGAACAGGCTTAGTCACGAAACGATGGATCCTGGCCAAATTAATGGCGTCTCGAAGAGGCTCTACCTCTTGTGAAGCTGTTACTAAAATTCGAGCCGTATGTGGCTTAATCTTGTTCGCAATCTGCAAGAGCTCAACGCCAGTCATCTTCGGCATCATTTGGTCTGCCACAATCGCATCGATGTCTCTTTCACGCAGCAGATTTAGAGCCTCCTCGCCATTAGTTGCAACTAAAACGGAAAAGTCACGTTTTAGAATCTCCCGAAACATTGTTACAATTTCAGGCTCATCGTCGACCAAGAGAATGGGTTGCAATGCATCAGACATAATCTAACACTTGTCTTATCACCGATAGGCGACTGGTTCCACGTAGGAATCCGGAACACATCTTCCGAACGCGTGCAGTCTGGGTTGCCGAAGTGCACCGATCCGAAAATCCCCTCCTAACGAGCCCCTTTACTTTTTTGCGCACCAAAGGGCAGCATTGTCGCATTTGTGAGCCCTATCACTCTTATAGACGCTCACCACAGCACCATTTAAGCAAACTCCAGCTTAGCCTTGCTTTGATTCAGAAATATTGAAAGCAAATCCGCCCCCCAAAGTGAATCGTCGCTGGGTTTGAGCACTGCGAAAATGCTCAAGCGGTAATCTAATAAAAGCAACGCCAGCAATGTCAGCTTTGTACAATTCGTCACTCCGCTCGACACGCCTAATCACATACACAAAAACCCTCTCTATGTACCTAATATTACTTAGATTAGAATTCTAGCTGCAACTTTACCGGACTTGGCCTCTCTTTTGCTCCTCTAAAGAGCACCCCGTGAGCTGCCCAAAGCGCCGCCCTCGACCAATAGAATGGCAACCCCTAAGGCCGCACCAACAACAAAGAGGTAGCGAGAGCATGAAAACGCTCGATAAAACCAAAAGACGCACGGCATCTCTGATCTCTTCGACGAACTCAAAGCATCAAATTCATGGGAGAATTAATTGGCGGCTGACTCAATTACGTACCTTAAGTCGCCTGGGACTGGGCCTTTGGATACTAGGCACCACAATAGGTGCGCTGGGTGGAAGTATCCTAATAGAAGCGACGATGACCGTCATGGGCCTCGCCGCACTCCTGATGGGAATCGTTCGTTCCAGCTAGAGCAAAACAGATGTAAAGTGGCAGTTTTACTCGTGCCCAGCCGGAAGACAAAAACGAGTAAAGTATCGGTCTTATGATTTTAACCACTTTTTGTCCTCAGAAGACAGATTTTCACGATTTCAAACGCGCCATTATTTTGGTTGAAATTACTGCCAAACCTGATAACACACTGCGACAAAACAATATCAATTAGGAACCAGGTTGATAATAATTGAATGGATAGAGCTTGCTCTACTTCTTCAAACTATAAAAGAATTTTTAAGAATTCAAACAACCTTATATTGAATTAATAAACAAACTTAAGAGATTCACTTCCAAAAGTTAGCGAATGAAGTTCAAGATAATTGGTGGTTTATACAAAAATATGGCTTTTAATGATTTGCATATCGCTCCATTTGGGATAAATGATTCGATTGTTATACCAGAACCGACATTCGACGGCACCACATTCGTTAGCCCAATGTGTGAGGGATGCATTGGATGAAGCCTATAGTGTTTCGACAATCCAATTCGAAAGCCTAAAAGAGGTATTTTAATGAAAAGACGAGAAAACACCGGCAGGTCGAAAAAGAATTCAAAGAATAAGTCGGGGTTTACGGCACTTGAAATTGCAGTTTGCTTAGTGATCGTTGGCTTTTTTTCAACCATGGCAGTTCCAATGTTCCGGAACTTTATGGTCCGCTCGAAAATGACCGAATTGCGGGGACTGGCTCATGGAGCTACGCTTTCCATAGTCGAATTCATGCAACTTCATGGTCGCCTTCCCAACGATTCATCTGAAGTAGATTTTAGAATCCTTGGAGTTCCAAAGTACCTGCAAGACATCTCGTGGGATCAAGACGCACTGACCCTCACCGGAGATGCAGATAAAATGGGCCTTCAACAAGGAGAAGAGGTTTCATTGATCTATCGAGCTGTGGTTCGAAATGGCGGCATTGCTTGGACCTGTGAAACCGTCGGTCCCGCGAAATATGCCCCCGAAGGCTGCCCTACATTGTAAGGCTACCAATCTTCAGGTTTGATAATGAGCTTTATGGCTCCCCCCGAGCTAAGGGTTTTCCATGACTCATAAACGCGCCCATCTGAGCAACGAACCACTATCTTGCACTTTCCTACGGGTGCCGACTTCTTAAAGATCGGAGCTACCCCTAAGGACTGAGTGCCAACGGTCACCGAGCAATCAGGTACCCCGACAGGCATCACGCTTAATCGAGCCCCAGACCCGCTGCAATCCCCTCTAAAACTCGTCTTGGATTTTGTTTTCTTTGACCCCGAGCTCGTCTCAGCGGACTTTCCTTGAACCGAGCCGCTTGCTTGCGTGCCTGGTTTGAGCGATAGCCGCTCTAAGGTAGCCTCTAGACGAACACTCTCGTTATTTGAATTCAATTTCACTTGCCTGCGAAATTTCTTGAACCCACTCTTTGCCACTTCGACAACCACCGTCTCTCCTGGCTCAAGTCCTTCCAGGCGAAGTGGGGTTTTACCTTGATGAACGCCGCCAATAGAAACCAACGCTTTGGACGGATTCGAATCAATAAACAAAAGCCCCTTACCCAACTCGACTGAGTCTGATGCGAATGCATCCGCTGACTCAAGTTCAACTTCAATGAGCTTGCTCACCTCACCTGGTGTAAAACTGACTTCAAGGTTTTTGGTAGTAAATCCCTGCTTCGAAAACTCCAAAAACACCTTCTTCTTTCGATCTAACTGACGTACCGTAAGGGGGGAAAATCCCCTACTAACTCCATTAACTCGAACTGCAACTCGAGGCGGTTCAGAGGCAATTTGAAGCATACCATCTAGTACCGACTTGTCTTCTGGGGGCGGTTGTCGTTCCATCTTAAATTCGATGTGAGCCGGCTGACCAGGAGCCAAAAGAAAACTATAAACCTTGTCTGCAAAGCCCTTAGCTTTCCCACTAATCATATGTTCGCCAAGCGGGATATCATGACGGCTAATGGGAGTAGATTTTCCAATCAATTCGCCATCTAGATATACATCAAGCTCCGTTATTGGAGCAGAGGTAACAAAAATCGAACCGACATTGGCTGAAGGAGTTAGATACCAAACAGCGGCGACTATCGTAGCACAGAGCATCAACGTAATCCCAACAATCAAGGGACCTACAGGCCTCCTACCCTTAGGAGCCTCCCCGTTGGCTTCTATGCTAGGTAAGGACGGCTGGTTTGTTTCACCATCCGGAGTGGACTCTTGCCCCGCCCCGGTTTGGGTAAACTCTGCTGCAAGAGCCTCCCCTTCAGCTCGAGCTTGTACCATCTCACTCAAGCTCGGCGCCACCATGGTCTCAGCACTAGCAAAATCAGCGAATGCCTCGAAAATCATGGTCTTGTCATTATCTTCAGTCGAACCCGACAACGACGGTGCTGCAGAAAGTTCCTTAGCAAGCTCAAACGCTTGAGGAACACCTGTTGCAAATTCAGGCTCTATTTGAGCTTCTTTTGCTCCAATACGCATGAATTCCTCAGCCTTGCGCCGCTCTTGCTCTATGTCCTCATGATACTCCTCCCTTAACAATTCCGAGAGGTTCTTCGCGTTATAGATAGTATGTTCAACAATCAAGAATCGCTGCAGGTCGTCATGGAGCTCCGAAGCCCACTGGTAGCGCTCATCACGATCTCGCGCCAAAGCCTTGAGAAGAATCCGCTCCAATTCTTCAGGAATCTCTGGATTGTATTGGCTAGGAGGAGGAACTTCAGCAGCCCTTACTTTCTCAAGAGTAGAAAAGTCACTCTCACCCAAAAAGAGACGCTCTCCCGTTACCATCTCATAAAGAAGAATTCCCAAAGCAAAAATATCGGACCGGCGATCAATCTCCATGCCGCGAACTTGTTCTGGCGACATATAACCAAATTTTCCCTTCAGAACTCCTGCCTGCGTCTTGCTCGCTCTATCCTCGGCCTTGGCAATCCCAAAATCTGTTATTTTAACGGCACCATCGTAGCTGACCAAAATATTTTGTGGGCTCACATCCCGATGAATCAGGTGAATCGGTTCGCCAGTTGGCGCATTCTTGCGATGAGCATAATCCAATCCATCGCAAATCTTACTCGCAACAAACGCAGCAGCCGGAACGGGAAAGGTCCTTTCTGCCTGTCGGAATCGGTCAAATATCTGGCGTAGGTCCCTTCCCAGAACGTACTCCATTGCAATGTAGTAGCTCTCGTTGACCTTGCCCAATTCGTAGATTTGCACAACATTGGAATGGCTCAATTGAACGGCGATGCGAGCCTCATCCACAAACATGTTAATGAACTCGTCATCTTCTGACATATTCGGAAGAATACGCTTGATGGCAAGCAAACGCTCAAACCCCTGAACGCCAAACGCTTTCGCCTTAAAGACTTCCGCCATTCCTCCAACGTTAATCCGTTCGAGAAGAAGATATTTACCGAATTTTATTGGGTAACCCATGTCAATCTAAACCGTCACTATCAACTCGATTCCTCTTAGCAAGAACAAAGTTCCAGTCGTGGTATACAACTCTCAGAGGATAAGCTCCAGCCCCAAAAGCATCTTAAGTCTTAGTAACTTAGGTCATTCGATATAAGATTGTCCCCACGCTGCAACCAATCCAGAAGCTTTGTTTAAACTTAAACCCGCTGGGAAGGCGCAATTAGCTATGCTACGGTGCAGCTATGTTTCCAGCCTCCCCAAAAAACCCAGCCTTCGAAATAGCGCTAAAATTATTGAATAAAAAAGCTCTTAGCACCAAAGAGTTGACACTTGAATTAGACCGACAAGAGCTCCCTTCGAGCCAAATCGACAATGCTATTGAGCACCTGAAAGCCCTTCGGTACCTTGACGATGAGAGCATCGGCACAAGGCTCTTGCAAGAAGCACATCGCAAAAAACGCGGTTGGCTGTGGCTTAGAAAAAAACTTCTAGACCGCAAAATCGATGAGGCTCAAATCAACCACATAGCTGAATTAGCTCAAGAAAATGAATATTCAAACGCAAGGGAAAACCTCCGGAAAAAACTACGAGCCAAAAACCTCTCTCGTACCCAAGCCTTTCGCTTCCTGCTCAATCGCGGTTTTGAATTGGAGTTAGTAGAGCAATTGATTCAACAAGAATACAATCAGCGAGTCTCTAGAGACTAAACCCCATGTCCACTTTTTCAACCATTGTAGGAGTTTCTCTACTCATAATCCTGCACGAACTCGGACATTTTTGGGCAGCTCGGCTGTGTAAAATGCGCGTAATACGATTCTCTGTGGGTTTTGGCCCCAAGCTAGTAGGTAAACAATGGGGAGAAACCTATTTTCAGATCGCCGCGATTCCGTTTGGTGGCTACGTCCTTATCGATGGGCTAGGTCCTCCCCCTGAAAATGCCCCATTAGATCCCGGCAATTCCAGCAGCTTTAACACCAAAGCTTATTGGCAAAGAGCATTGACCTTACTCGCAGGACCACTGATGAATTGGCTGGTTGCGGTGCTCCTGATATTTTGCATCGCGCTGACGGTAGGATTTCAGCAACCCAACCTCCAAGCGAATAAAATTGGAGAAATTTCACCAAACGGGGTCGCTGCCAGAGCAGGAATCAAACCCCATGACATCATCCTAAGCATCAACAATGCTCCAATACGCACCTGGCCTGAACTAGTAAAAGCCATTCGAACTCAGCCACAAAATACAATTCCCGTGAAACTCCTACGGGGAGAACAATTATTAACCATTGAATTGACTCCCCAGAAGAGTCCCAGAGGAAACTACGGAGTCATTGGAGTAGGACCCTCTTACCAAATCAAACGCTTTGGATTAGTTGGATCCATTCGAATTAGCATTCATGCTGTCTGGAATATGTTCAAACGAACCACAAGCCTATTGTGGAGTATGATAAGGGGCTCAGAGGAAGCGCAACTCTCTGGGATTCCAGGCATCATTGAAATGGTGTCCCAACAAGCCCAAGGCGGTTTTGGCCAACTCTTAGAGGCTCTCGCATCTCTTTCAGTCGGCCTTTGCTTACTTAACTTACTTCCTTTCCCCGCACTGGATGGAGGTCGCTTAGCCTTGGTTGCTCTCGAAGTTATTCGACGCAGGCCACTGCCTCAACGATTCGAGTTGATACTCAACGGAATCGGGGGTGGGATTGTCGTGGCGGCCTGGTATCTCGTCATCAACATGGCCATCGGCAACTTCCTGGAGCCGAAGTTGATGGGACGGCGTCTTGGTCTCTCGACCCTCGTCGTCTTCCTTTCGATGGTCTTCTGGGGCTGGGTCTGGGGCCCTGTCGGCATGGTGCTGTCCGTTCCCCTTACGATGGTGGTCAAGATCCTGCTTGAGCACACGGACCTGCGTTGGCTGGCGGTGCTGCTGGGCAGTGCGTCCGAAGACCCCGAGCCGGATGCGTCGGCGGCGGGTTGATTCCTGCCGCCGCGGAACTCGGGCGTTTCTTCGCCCGCAGCTCGTGTCTGGCCGTGGCCACGGGGCTTGGGGATATCTGGTGGGAAACCATGTGAAACCAGTCGCTTAGG
>CAXGXL010000103.1:0-8818 GCA_964013555.1 uncultured bacterium | reverse complement strand
CCACTTCGTCCATCGATTCCCAATAACCAAAATAGGCAACTGGCTTATTATCAACCCGCAAATCCGGATTGAAAAATCCAGCAAGTCTCGCTTTGCCTGGCTTGATACCTACCCATGACCTGTTTCGAGAAAAATAAGGATTCTGCGCTGAAAACGCTGCAGCAACGCTTCGGGAGTCCTCGGGGTGCCACAAGGGATCTTCTGCGTATACCCGAGATGGGATTGTGAGAAATTCTTCGGGCAATGCCTCAGTGGGGTTCCACATATTACAACGCCTTTCGGTCCCAGGACGGACGGAAATACTTCAGTAGAATAGGGAGGAGCACAACGTCTGCAAACAAAGCGGAAAGCGCAGATAAAGTCATCAACATCCCAACATAGGCTACCGACTTAACACCTGCGAGCATCAACACCGGAAATCCCACCACCAGCACAAACGTGGTAATAGTCGCCGGCTCCCCCGCGCGATTAAAGGTATACTCCAGGCACTCCGACCAACTTTTTCTTTGATTTTCTGCGCGCCGCCAATAATAGAGAAAGTGAACGGTGTCATCGATGGCCACCCCTAAAACAATGGCCGTTATGGTCGCCGTCCCCAAGTCGAGGTCGATCCCAAGATACCCCATTGTGCCCAACATCATGGCCACAGGAAAAACATTAGGAACAAGGCTTATCAACGCCAGCCGAAAAGAACGTAACCACACGAGCATCAGCAAGAAGATAAGAGCCAAAGCAAGGTAGAAGCTTCTGATTTGGGACTCCAACACATAACCGATGATGGAAATATAAAGTGGTAAATACCCGGTAGGACGAAAGCTGGCATATTCACCAAAAGCTTCGTCACCAATGGTCTCGAGGTCCTTGTACAATGAATCAAAGCCCGAAGCGGTCATCTGGGGCACAGTCAACGTAACTCGCCCCATAGAACCCTCTTCGTTGCGCAGTGGCGCCAGGATATTATCGGCATACGATGACTCTTGCTTATCCCATTCGTAGTCCTGAAATTCGAGGACCATACCAAGTTGAGCCGCCATGCCATCGCTCATGGGCTCAGCGAGAATCTCAGGAGTGGCTCCGAACACAGCGGACATGCGCCGGTAAAGAGTCGCCAGGGAAAAACCGGTGTTCACTGCCTCCAGGGCCTCGGCCTTTTTTACGAAGGTCTCCATTGCATTGAGAACCTCGGCACTATTAATCGAGTAGCCATCAGCGGGTGCGACAACAAACTCCAAAGGAGTGTAGTAACCCCATCCACCTTCAAGCTCGGTGTGCTCGAGCCTCACCTTGCTATCCTCGGGCAAATAACCGAGGGTATCGAGGTCGGTTGTTACCAAACTAGCCCCGTAAAGACTCAGAGCAAATAACCCCAAGGCCAGCGCCGCCATGGCTTTTGTATTGTTTGTCACCTTGGCACGAACCGAATTGAGCATCGTACCAATCCACGCTCGCTTCGCGACGGGCATGGAGTCAGGCATGAAGAAAAACACCACCGCCATCAAAACCACCGAAGAAAGCAACGCCAATCCAATCCCTAAAGCGCCGTAGATTCCCAACTTGCGAAGTACATCCATCGGCGACGCGGCGAGGGCCAAAAAGCCAACCATCGTGGTCAAGGTGGTGAAAAGACACGGCACAAAAACTCTGCGAATAGCCCCTTTAATCACCTCAAACCTGGTACTCCCCTGAGACTCTTCGAGTTGATGGGCAAGCGCAGCAGGGAAATGAATGGCATCTGCTAAGCCGAGCACCGTAATGAGCGTCGGTAAAATTAACATCACCGTGTTGATCTGATTACCGAAAAGCCCGTAGACCCCCAAACAAATAAACGTGGCCAAAGCCACCACCCCAAGGGCTGCGAGCACCAAGCGAAAACTAGGAAAGACCCACCACAAAGCCAAAAAGAGCAACAAATAAGACGCCGGTGTAAGAATTCCCACATCGGCGCGAGTCTGTTTATTTAAACCGGAATAGATAACGCCCACGCCGCCAATAGGATGCCGCGTATCACCGAGCATTTCATCGGCCACCCTGTACACTTCATCTACAATCGCGTCGCGGCGCACATCGATCTCATTCATGTCCCCCATCTGCACCCATACCATTGCCCGTTTACCATCGGAGCTTACGAGCCGACCGCTAAAAAGAGGATTGTCCACCAGACGCTCGTGAAGTCCTTCCAAAATAGCCGGGTCATCGGGAATAGATTCTGGTATCGCTTTTTCAAACGCAAGCGCCTCGTCTTTAAGTACCGCATCGTCTACGGTAACGATAGAACTTACCCGGTCGACCCCTTGTATCTGCGCAAGACGCTCACCGAAGGCCTTTATCTTCTCCAAGGCATTTTTGCTAAAGACCCCATTCGGCTCTTGAATCTCCACGAGAATAACCTCGTCATTGCCGAAGGTCTCCTGGAAGCGGTAATACTCTTGAAGTTTAGGATCAGTCTCCAAAAACCAAACGGTTAGAGCATTATCGGGTACGCTCGCTGTCTCCACACCGGGTGCCACCAGGCCAGCAACCGCAAGCAAGAGCCCCAGCGCCACCCATCGGACTTTTAAAAACGTTTCAATCAAGCCTCATGTCCTCCAGCAAGGCGTAAGTCCCCTGTGACACACGCTGCATTCATTATGCTATCGGTTTTATAACCGCGACGAAACCCGGATAAGAGAACGCCCGAAAGAGAACCACACAACCATAGGGAATCGCAATAGAAATAAGGCCTTCAACAGAATGAAGGCGGCCCAATCACTGTCGAGCTTATGCGAACGGATGGCCGGGACACGCTACCGAGCAGGAGCAAGCGGGGGCAATTCGACGTCCCTCAACGAAAAGCCAAGCCGAGAGCGTAATTCCACAATGAATCCACAATTCAACCGCCCCAGCCCTACCCTAGGTCTAATCTGTTCATTTCACTAGGCTAAAATGACCGCAGGCCATACCAAGGGCCGATTCTAATTACTTCCTAGTCATCGCAACCCAACTTTAAGGACAGTCTTCCCCAAGAAGCTATACGGGGTCTTCGTAGCTCGCATAAGCCTATGTAATAATTTCACTTTCCTGCTTCAACGGAATTTGGATTCAGTCCAAAACCATCTCGCCCTAATTCTCCTTGAATTTGCTAGACAGTGAAAAACAATAAGTGCTAGACACCCGCGTTCTCTAAGCCATAATAGGGGTTTAGAGACAAAACTCGGCTGGTTCACTAAATGCCCTTTGGAGTAGTTGCGGTGCATTTTGCCGATAAGCCCCATCGATTAATTGACAACAACCCTAGAGGGGCTGATTAAATTAACTGCTTTTTCTTCCAATGCATATTCTAATTCTCACCCAATATTATGCTCCAGAGATTGGAGCGGCTCAAACGCGATTGAGATCGACCGCCAATTGCCTCAAAGAGTTGGGGCATGAGGTCACGGTTCTTACCGCAATGCCCAATCATCTGCAGGATTCAGTGATGCCCGAATACCGTGGCAAACTCTTTGTTGATGAAGAAATTGATGAAATTCGGGTTCTGCGCACATGGGTCTATGCCGCCACCGGACGAAGCTGGAAAAGACTCGCCAATTACTTTAGCTTCGTAGCAACAAGTATCCTCGCTGCCGCCAAAGTTCCTAAAGTCGACCTTATTTTCTTCGAATCGCCTCCGCTCTTTTTGGGGCTATCGGCGGTAGCACTCGCACGAAAAAGCAATGCACGACTTGCAATGAATATCTCCGATCTGTGGCCAGACTCCGTCAAAGCTATCGCCCCCGGATCGGCATTTTCCAAGGGACCGCTTTACACAGCAGCCGAACAACTCGAAAAGTGGCTCTATAAGCGCTGCGATATTGTGACCGCCGTAACGCCAGGCATTGAAGAAGCGCTCTTAACGACCAAAGGATTGCCACCTCACAAAGTCGCGTTCCTCCCCAACGGAATTGACCCGCTCCTCTTCGCCCCACGTGCAGCCAACGAGAGCTCGAAATCACCGTATATTTTCTTGACCATAGGAAGTCACGGGTATGCACACGGCATGGAGGTCATTCTTGAGGCGGCAAGCCTCTTGCGCCATCGCAGTGATATCCATTTTCGATTTGTCGGAGACGGCTCCGTCAAAGCGCAATTGGTAGAAAAAGCAAAACAAATGCAACTGCCCAACGTTGTCTTTGCAAACGCTGTCCCTCTAACCGAGGTTCCCAATGAAATAGCAGCCTCTACCGCCACCTTAGTAACCCTGCGGGACGCCCCTTTTTATGACCGCACTCGCCCCGCGCGAACGTTTCCTTCCTTGGCCTGTGCCCGGCCCGTCATCTTCTCCGGACGCGGCGACTTCGCCAAAATGATTGAAGAGGTTGGCTGCGGAACAACGACGCTACCAGGCAATGCCCAAGAGCTCGCCAATGCAGTGTCGAGCTATGTTGATAACCCCAAAAAAGTTCAGGCCCAAGGAGAAGCCGGGTCTCGATACACCCATGCAAACTACAAATGGCCGACCCTAGTGGATCGTTGGCTTGAAAAGGCAATGATATGACCCATTCCAAGCTTCCCTTTGCTCGGCCGTCGATGAGTTCTGAAGACATTCAGGCTGTTGTCTCCGTACTCGAAAGTGGGTGGCTTACCCAAGGCCCCGTTACTCGGCAATTCGAAGAAGCCTTCGCCGAGTATGTCGGCGCTAAACACGCTATCGCGGTCAACAGCTGCACCGCAGCTCTTCACCTGGCTCTCGAAGCTCTCGATGTCGGACCGGGAGATACCGTTCTAACAACGCCCTATACCTTTACGGCGACCGCTGAGGTCATTCGGTACCTCGGGGCCGAAGTTCGGTTCGCAGACATAGAAGGTCCCTCCCTACTCTGGGATCTCAATCAGGTCGAGTCACAATTGAAACGCGAACCTGAAACCAAGGTCCTTTTGCCGGTTCATATTGCCGGTCAAGCAGTTGACATGAACGGCCTTATCCATCTTGCTGGTCACCGCCCCATCGTTGAAGATGCAGCACACGCTCTACCCACAGAGGTCAATATAGGAGGCAAATGGAAACGCATTGGCCAGGTTGGTTCCATTACCTGCTTTTCCTTTTATGCCACCAAAACCATCACCAGTGCCGAAGGTGGAATGGTTACGACCGATAACGACCAACTTGCCGATAGAATGCGGGTCATGCGGCTCCACGGAATTGATGCGGACGCTTGGAAACGATATCGCGAAAAAGGAGCCTGGGGATACGATGTTATAGCTCCTGGCTACAAATACAATATGAGTGATCTTCATGCCGCTCTTGGTAATAGCCAACTAAAGCGCGCTGATAGCTTCGCAGAAAAACGAAGCGCCATTGCAAGCCGATACATCGAAGCGCTTGGCGACCTCCCGTGGATTGAGTTACCCGTAAGCCTCGCTCACAGCAGCCACTGCTGGCATCTATTTACAGCTCGGGTAAAGCCCAACACCATTGACCGACAAACTGTGATTGAAAGCTTGTCGAACAACGGCATCGGCATTTCGGTTCATTTTAAGCCCCTTCACCTACACACCTATTATGCCGAGCGATATAAGTTGGTACCAAGCGATTTTCCCGTAGCCTTAGACCAATACGAACGGGCCTTTAGCCTCCCCATATTTATGGACATGACCTCTGACGACATCAATCGAGTCATTGATACCCTTAGGAATATCCCATGCTAAGAGAATTCCTTGATTCACTAGCCAAGCGCAGTATGGACATTGCACTTGCTAGTACCGGAATCGCCGTCACATGGCCTGCGATGGTGGCCATCGCGAGTGCAATCGCACTAGAAGATAAACAAAGCGCTTTTTTTGTTCAACAAAGAGTAGGAAAAGATGGCGAGCCCTTTTCTCTTATTAAATTTAGAACCATGACCAATCGCCCCAACCCCAACGAAGGTATTCAAATAACGGTGGGAGACGACCCCAGAATAACAAAAATAGGAAAGCTCTTGCGCAATGCGCGCCTAGACGAACTGCCCCAGCTCTTCAATATTCTTCGAGGGGATATGAGCGTCGTAGGCCCCCGTCCCGAAGTCCCTCACTACGTTGCGCACTACACCCAAGAACAAATGAAAGTCCTCTCTGTTCGTCCCGGGCTTACAGATCCTGCCACTCTCGCCTACCGGCACGAAGCGCAGAGGTTAGCCCAGAGCTCCGACCCTGAGACCACCTATATCAATGAGATCATGCCAGAAAAACTGGCAATGAATCTCGAATACCTCTCGCAGCGTAACACCCTAACGGACATAACTATTTTCGCCAAAACCATTTTAACCGTCGTTGGGGACCGACTGGAAAGCAAAACGATATGATTAGGATGTGGCATCATCCGACCCGCCGCCTCGTCTTGCAAATCGCGGCAGATACCATAGCGCTAAGTATCGCCTATATCGCTGCGTTCTACCTGCGCTTCAACATGGCCCCAGCCACACGCTATTTGGAAATAGCCTACCGCACCCTCCCTATCGTCATTCTTGCCACTCTCATGGGGCTATTGACGCTTCGCGTCTACCGAACGATGTGGCGCTACTTGAGCCTCAACGATCTGGCGCGCTTTGCAAAGGCCCTCATGTTAGGCGTTCTCTTGGCAACGGTACTATTGGCCTTTTGGATGCGGCTGCTTCAATATCCACGAACCGTACTTCCCATCTACGCAACTCTAGCCATGGTGTTTCTGAGTAGCCTTAGAATGATTGCTCGCAGTTGGTTTGAACGTGGAGTTCGACTGCGGACTGAAACAGGCTCTGCAACTCGCGCTATCTTGATCGGGGCAGGAAGCGCAACCGAGTTATTGTTGCGCGAATTAAGAAACAACTCCGAAACCAACCTTCACGTGGTTGGCCTCTTAGACGATAACCCCATCAAGCGAGGTCGCCTCATGCAAGGTACACGCGTATTGGGCGCTATCGAAGATTTACCCAAATTCGTCAAAAGTGAAGAAATTGAACAAGTCGTATTCTGTATCCCATCTGCCCCCAATAGCTTGAGACTCCAAGTGCTGGAGTCATGCTCAGATCTAGGTGTTCGCTTAGACACACTCCCGCGAATAGCAGACCTTGCGGAAGGCAAAGTTACGATAAATCAGATAAGGGAAATCGCCCTTGAGGACCTCTTAGGTCGAGACGCTGTAGCCCTTGATGAAAAATCCGTGGCTAATTTCATCAACGATAAAATAATCATGGTCACAGGAGCCGGTGGCTCCATAGGGTCTGAGATTTGTCGCCAAGTAGCCAAATACGGCCCCGCAACCATCGTTCTTTTTGAACGAAGTGAATACCCCTTATTTCAGATAGAAGGCGAATTGCGACGCTGCCATCCTAGCCTCGCAATAACGCCACTTCTGGGCGACATTCAAGATGCCGCCAGAGTTCAAGAAGTTCTGGCTCATTACCAACCGGAACTGGTATTTCACGCCGCCGCCTACAAACACGTTCCACTCGTTGAAATGAACCCATTCGAAGCCGTAGCCAATAACATAGGCGGTTCGCTCATTTTAGCCGAAGCCTGCGCCAAACAAAAAGTTGACCGCTTCGTTCTCATTTCAACCGACAAGGCAGTCAACCCCACAAGCTTTATGGGCGTAACCAAACGCATTGCCGAGCGCATCTGCCAGGCGGTTGGGAGCCAAACCAATATCACTCGCTTCACAACCGTACGCTTTGGTAATGTGATTGGTTCATCGGGTTCTGTAATTCCAACCTTCAAGGAACAAATTCGACGGGGTGGCCCCGTTACTGTCACTCATAAAGACGTCGAGCGTTTCTTTATGACCATCCCTGAGGCCGCCCAATTGGTTCTCCAGGCCAGTACCCTCTCCGAAGGAGACGAAACATTTATTCTTGAAATGGGACAACCGGTCAAAATCGCACATTTGGCCAAGCAGATGATCCGCCTCTCTGGGCTGCGCGAAGGCGAAGACATCTCTATTCAATTCACGGGTTTGCGGCCGGGCGAAAAACTCTATGAAGAGCTCGTTCTAGAAGGCGAGACCCATACCCAAACCTCTCATAAAAAAATCCTTCGAGTCAGCCGCAAAGAACAAGACGATCGAGATCTATTGAACCAAGTCAACATGATGTTGCAAGCCAATAAACAACGTGATGCCAAAGCTATCGCACAATTGGCTACCCAACTCGTCGACAACTACCTCCCCGAGAAATTGCACTTAACTAGGTTAGAACAATGAGCACGCGTGTATGCCATATGACTTCAGTTCACCCTGCGAAAGATATACGTATTTTTCACAAAGAATGCGCAAGTCTAGCCGCTCATGGATACGATGTCACTTTGGTCGTTCCAGCCGACGAGGACCACAAAGATAAGAACGTCAATATTGCCGCGGTACCACAACCAGGCACTCGCCGAGAGCGTTTCACACACACGTTATACCAAGTTTACAAACGAGCTCTTGCCACCAACGCCTCCTTGTATCATTTTCATGATCCTGAACTCTTTGTTGTCGCCCTAGCCCTCAAAGCTCGCGGAAAACGAGTCATTTTTGACAGCCATGAAGATCTGCCTCGCCAGGTTCTGGACAAGCCCTGGATCCCGCCCCTCATCCGCCCATCCGTCTCGCGAATGACCGAGTTTTTTGAAAGCAAATCGGCGCAAAGAATCGACGCAGTGATTGGGGCCACACCTAACATAGCCCAACGGTTCGAATCCATAGGAGCCTCTACGGCGGTCGTGCGCAATTACCCCAATCTCAACGAATGGTCGACTAAAGCACCTGATTGGAAGTCTAAGAACCGACAGGCCATTTACGTGGGTGGCATAACTCAAATTAGGGGCGCATTCGAAATGATTGCAGCCGTTAAACAAACCGATGCCAAAC
>CAXGXL010000102.1:0-8944 GCA_964013555.1 uncultured bacterium | reverse complement strand
CCAGTGATTGCCGACTCAGAATCTCCTCGACTGGCGGACATCATCACCAAGGTCAATAAGTACTCCAACAATTTCATGGCCGCTCAATTAGCACGCAGCATTGGAGCCCATGTATTTGGAGCTCCCGGAACATGGGACAAGGGTAAACAAGCGCTGAGTGATTTCTTGACCAATAAAGTTGGTATTGCACCTGGTTCTTTTCTCATTGTGAATGCCAGTGGGCTACATAATGTTAATAAGGTATCGGTACGCCACGTCATTCAATTATTGGAATATATCTATGCTCGACCTAGGTTAAGAATTGAATTCCTCAATTCACTCGCAGTCTCCGGAGGAACTGGGACTCTTGAAGACCGCATGCAAACCCCTCCCTCCTATGGAGTAGTGCGCGGTAAAACTGGAACTCTCTCCATTGCGAGCGCTCTATCCGCTTACGTCATCAATCCTGATGGTGAAGTTATTTTATTTTCGATCATTACCAACAACTACCAACGAGGCATCACCTCCGTCTTAGAAGTACAAGATGCCATCGGCAACCTCCTATCCACCACGCAGCTGGTTTCAACGCATCCCCAAAAGAAAACCGCAATAGCCACCAAAGAAGCACCTGGAAAATCCCCTAAGAAAAATTGATGCTCTAGAGCTCCCATGGGACAGAAGAAAAGGTTCCCCATCCCGTTTGAGCAAGAAAACTCTCCTTCGATGAGTTTCGGCATTATTTTGCTGAATCACCACTCCTAGGATAGTCTCATTGCCAATCTCTCAATAAAGGATCCCCTCAATGCACATGGAAACCTTGGTTCTGCTCTTAATTGGATTTGGCGTTTTCGCGATAATGGCCGCTTTCGTAGCCCAACAGTGTCGGCATGTAGTTCAGCATCAGGAAGTCTTAATTATTCAACGTACGGACAAAGCCAGCCAAGTGATTCGCCACCCTGGAACGTATTGGTTCCAACCATTTTTCAGCCAAAATGTCTCGAAACGAAGCTGGAGTGGGCGATACCCAGAGCACGAAATTGAAATCAAAGGCACCCCACAAAGCTGGACTTTTGAAACCTATTTATGGCCGTTCACTCAAGAATCTCTCGAGTCAAAATTACGTATCAGACTGCATTTGCATATGAAAAGCGAAAATGCTTCACCAGAATGTATCTACGACCTTTACGAGCATGTGGCTCTTCTCTGTGAAACAACAACCCGCGATGTAGTAAGCACAATTTCCCTTGGTGAGTTGCGGGCGAAACGTCGCAAACTTCAAGCCACCTTAAAGCAGGAAATGAGTGCAGATCTACTTAAACTAGATATCGTTCTCGAAAAAGTGTCCATTGCGCCAGCGATGACCTTTGAACCCGAAGTTGAGGCAGCCTTAAAAAAGGAGACCACAACCATGCTTGAGAAGAGAGCATCTCTGGCAATCGAAGATCATAAAAACGAAATCCTCGTTAGAGCAGCCCAAACGGAAGCCACAAACCGCACAAATTTAGCCAACGCCGATGCGAAGAACATCAACCAAGTTGCCAAAGCCCTCGAAAACAATACTTCAGAAGCAGCCCGGTATATCATTCTGATGCGGTTTTTACATGAACTGTCTAGACTTGATCCAAATTCAGTTAAGGAGAATATCCATCGCCCTTATCTAGAGATCTTAAGAGAATTCATCAAAGATATAGAAACCGTTCCCTTAGAAGAAGCTTCGGTCTTGCTAGAGCCAGACCGCTCAAAAGTGGCAAAAGTGAATTGAAAACCTGCAAGCAGCTCAACACGAAGCTAGTTAGATACTCGCACAGGCCAATATCACAGTTAAAAGTGCCAGTGCTGAAAGAATGTCAATAAGCATCACAAACCAAACCCTTCGCGCAAATCGGTTCTACGCCAAAGGAATGCAAACTTTGCGCCAAAACAAAAAACCGCAATTGTAATGGGAATGTCTAGCTATAGAAGCACTGAGGGACACAGGGAGTAATGACACGAATGTCAGCTCCAGTAACAAGTGCAACTCAAACTTCTCAGAATCTAACCTCACGTGCTCGGTGAACGAGTGCCACAACTCTATCCACAACCCGTTCAATGGCATCACCGCTGAGGACTTTCGGAAACGAAAAACGAAGGCAAGACTTTGCTTCTTCAGTCGAAAACCCCATCGCCATTAATATCCGCGATGGCTCGATGGAACCGGTACTACAAGCACTGCCGGTACTGACACCAATTCCCGAAATATCCAAGCCCATCAAAAGACCATCCGCCTCGCACCCTGCAAATCGTATGCAACTGGTATTAGGTAAACGTGGAGAATTCTTTCCCACGACCTCAATATCATCCAAAGCATCTAAGAGCCGCAATTCAAACTCATTTCGAATCGCTGTAGACCAAGGGGATATTTCAGCACAAGCCGCGGCAAACGCTGCCACCCCTGGCACATTAGCGGTACTAGCCCGAAGACCAAACTCCTGCCCCCCTCCGAGCAAAATGGGCTCTACCACCGACTTGTCACGAATGTACAAAGCTCCAACTCCCCCAATCCCCCCAATCTTATGCGCTGATAGGCTCAAGAAATCGCACTTTAATTTATCTACATCAATCGGCAACCGTCCCAAGCCTTGCACCGCATCGGAATGCATGAATGCACCATGCGCCTGAACCATGGAGCCGATAGCGGCTATCGGCTGAAGCACTCCGGTTTCATTGCTCGCCAGCAGTACACTCACCAAGACCGTATTCGGTTTCAATAAACCAGCGACTTGCTCTGGAACGACCATCGAGCTGCGGCCCACCGAGAGAGTATCTAATTCAATCTCACCCTCTGCTTCTAGTCGTTGGGCTGTCTCCAACACCGCCGCATGCTCAATATCAGAACAAATAACGTGAGGCAGTCCCTCGCCCTTGTAGGCCCGCACAGTCCCTACCAGAGCTAGCGCATCCGCCTCCGTCCCTCCGCTAGTAAAAACAATTGAATCCGCAGGGGCATTGATGGTCGACGCAATATCTCGGCGGGCTTTTTCTAAGCAACGCTTCGCCAATCTGCCAGCTTGATGAGACGAGGATGAATTTCCGAAGAACTTCGAAGCCTCAACGTATGCTTTCCAAGCAGTCGGGTGAACTTGGGAATCAGCATTCACGTCAAGATAGAGTTCCTGAGCCTTAGTAGCCATTCTGCTAAGCTCTACCAATCAAAAGGGAAGCAAATGACCGGACTTTTTGGCCTTAGTTCGAAGGTATCCTTTGTTGTGTGGATTTACATCCATCACAACGGGCACACGGTCTACAACCTTAATCCCATTTTCTTCAAGTCCACTAATTTTTTTCGGGTTGTTGGTTACCAAACCAACCGACTCTATCTTGAGCGCCTGAACAATTAACGCAGCTATTCGATAGTCGCGAAGATCATCATCAAACCCCAAATGCTGGTTGGCCTCATAAGTATCGAACCCCTTTTCTTGAAGAGAATACGCACGAATCTTATTTCCCAAACCGATGCCGCGTCCTTCCTGACGCAGATAAACCAAAACACCACATTCTTGTTGCCCCAAGGATCTAAGCGTAAACTCCAACTGGTCACGGCAATCACAGCGCAGCGAGCCAAACACATCCCCAGTTAGACATTCGGAATGCACCCTCATGGGAACGGCCTCGCCCCCTTGAACCACTCCTCGAACAATTGCCAAGTGCTCCTTGTTATCAACGCTGTTCTTAAAAACGATAACGTTAAAATCTCCAAAGCGAGTAGGCAGCTTAGCTCGAGCAAAAACACGAACCCAGCAACCATTTCCATCCACTTGGTAACCTTCTTCAGGGAGAGTTTCCTCATCTACGAGTGGTTGGCCTAGAGACTCTTCTAATGCTTTAAATACTGCGGTCACACTACTTTCCTTGACCAAAGGTGAATACCCATGGAGCAAATCGCCAATAGATCAAGCATGATAGCTACTACGCCGATTCGCAAGCCCGAACGACAGCTTGCTAGCACATTGGATCCCATCTGGCAACGACGGGATCGGATAGTCACCAAATAGGAGAGCCAGATATATATGCATGATATTAAAGGATTTTTTCGTGGGGTTCGTGCGGCTAGAGAACAAGCCAAGCGTAGTTTATGCTCGTCGCAACTTAGCTACTGACTGCTGGCTATGGAAAAACTTGACAGTATTGTCGAGTGAATTCTCCATAACTTCGCATAAAAAATGGCGAAAATCTTTTTCCGAGCCTCTAAGGGCCTCGTAATATCGTTGACGGTCGGTAGCATGAATGACCACAGGGATGTACTCTTCGCGAATAAGCACGAAATTCAAAAGCAAGCGACCAATCATTCCGCTGAACTTTGAAAAGGGAAAACACCTCATAAATCGATGGTGAACGTTCGCCGCAAACTCAATAGGATGAACGTCCTTTTCGCGCTTCGTTTTCAAGTACTTCACCACCTCCGAAAGCTTATCTTCGATGGTTGCTGGCTGTGCGATTTCATGAAAATAAGTTCGATGAATCGGGATATCCTTACGATACACTCCGGTCATTTCCGGTTTGTTGATTAAGAGGCCATGTAGTTCTTTTAAGAAATCAACTGTAATAACCGCGCGTCGATTCAATGCCTTTTCACGAACCATATCCACACATTGTTTCTGTGCTTTGACTTCTCGATATGTAGGGAGCAAACTAACATCAGAAACGATTTTATTGTCCACTGCACTTCTAATTTCAGGATACGTCAGTACCACCCCTTCAAGACCATTTTCATGGTAGAGCCAGGTAATGTCGTACATGTTCTCAAAAGTCTGCCAAGTGCAATTACTTCGTCTAATTTCCTCCCTTGCGTCTTCTGTTCGATAGGCGATATCAACGTATCTTTGGCGTAAAGCCCCATCCGGATCGAATTGCCCCCATTCCATTTTGTCCTCCACTCCCCAAATTATTAAAGATTAAAATAACAAACAATATTAAGCACTTGGATAATAGTAACCCAGGCCAAAACTGTCAAAAAGAAAAAAAAAAAATTGTTCCCCAAAAAAACTCGCTGATATCCAGCTATCTTTTAAAATAATATCAATCAGTTGGAAACACTCAAGCCAATGCACTCTACTAAATCAACAAAAGACCGCTCTAAGATCTTTGTATCTTCCCCTCGCTCCTAAGCAGTAGTGTTGGCAAAGCGATACCCCAGCAAGCAACAACCATTGATGGTTAATTCAAATAAAAGTTCTAGAAAACTTGTGACTCACTGAGTCGATTTTTGTTTTTCCGCACAAGTTGCCTTGCCAGCCGTTTTCGCCATCTTCTCTCCCAAGAAGAGCGCCGCTCAAAAAATCTGAGCATCGCCATTCAATCAGTCGACCTGCCGATTGCTAGAGAAACTGAACGAAACCCATTCTTCTAAACCACCAGCCCGGCTGATTCGGCATGACCAATTATTTCACATCTTGGGCTTGAAACTAATGAGGGGAGCGCCTAACCTCCTGGGTCGACTAAAGTAGATACCGCTTTGGACTTACTTGGGCTGGAGCCACAAGGGGATACAAATGACCATTCGCATTGGCCTGATGGGCTTTGGAAGAATCGGACGAAATATATTCCGAATCCTACACCATCGAGATGATATTCAAGTCGCCGCAATCAGCGATGTTGCTGATTTCAAGAACCTCGAATACCTGCTTAAATACGACACCATCATGGGTCGATTTCCGGATACTATTTCAGTTGAAGAAGGCCACCTTTACTCTAAAGGCCGGCAAATTAAACTGCTACCTGGCCGAGATCCTGGAGACGTCAATTGGGCTGAGCTCGAAGTAGACGTTGTTATAGAAGCAACCTCTCGTAGCCGAAGTCATGCCGAAGCATCACTGCACCTCGAACGCGGCGCTAAAAGGGTCATTCTTTGCGCTCCGCCATCCGATGCTCCCGATCGAACCGTGGTTTTTGGCCTCAATCATCAAGATCTTACCCCAAATGATAAGATCGTCTCCAATTCCTCCATCACTAGCCATTGTGCAGGACTACTGATCAAACTCATTGACGATGCATTTGGGATAGAGCGACTCTTCTTTAGCAGCATTCACGCCTACACCAATGAACAAAGACTGGCGGATGTTCCCGCGGCTGAGCTTCGCCGTTCACGGGCCGCTCATGAAAATATAATTCCAACTGAAACCCGCTCTGTCGACGTCCTTGAGCAACTCTTTCCCCATTTGAGAACCAAGTTAAGCGGCCTCGCAGTGAATGTTCCTATTCCCGATGGCTCCCTCGTAGACATGGTGACGTTCACCCGAAAGCCAATATCAGCCACCGCCGTCAATCAAGTCGTTCGAACTGCCTCCGATTCAATATACAAAGGTCTCGTTGAATACGTCACAGATCCCATCGTTTCCAGTGACGTAACCAGCAGTTCTTACTCTTCTATCTTTGATTCCTTAGGCACCCTAACTCTGGGCAACCACATCGTGAAAACCATCTCGTGGTTCAACAACGGGTGGGGCTATGCCCATCGAGTCATTGATCTCATCGAACATATGGACAACATGGAAGGAGGCTTGTCATGAGCATTCGTGTTGCAATCAATGGATTCGGTCGCATCGGACGCAGTGTTTTTCGACTCCTGAGTCGACACGAGTCTATAGAGGTTATTGCGATCAATGACTTATTTGAAAATGAAGTACTCTCGTATCTCCTAAAATACGATACCATCATGGGTATCTTTGAGAAGGATGTTCGCTACGATAAAGACTTCATTTACGTTGATGAGCGTCCAATCCGAAGAACTCGAACCAGAGCGCCACGAGATCTCCCCTGGAAGGAGCTAAATGTTGATGTCGTCGTTGAAGCAACGGGTATCTTTCGGCAACGAGAAGAGCTCGAAAATCACCTAGAAGCAGGAGCGAAACGAGTCCTTCTGACCGTTCCCCCAAAGGACTCCATTGACGCCATGGTCGTCATCGGCGTCAACGATGACATTCTCAAGCCCGAGCACAGAATTGTCTCCAATGCTTCGTGCACTACCAATTGCTTAGCTCCAATTGCCAAAATCCTTGACGATGCTTTCGGAATCGAAAGTGGAATCATGACCACGGTCCACGCCTACACCAATGACCAACGACTCGCAGATGTTCCCCATGCGGACTTTCGCAGAAGTCGTGCGGCCGCTGATAATATTATTCCCACCACAACCGGTGCTGCTAGGGCTGTGGGCCAAATACTTCCCCATCTCAACGGAAAACTCGACGGGATAGCAGCCAGAGTACCTGTGGCCGATGGTTCGATTGTGGACCTCACCTTAAAACTCAACCAGTCACCCTCACGCGACGATATCAACGCAGCGGTTAAAGCCGCGGCTGAAGGGCCTATGCTCAATATTCTGGAATACTCGACGAAGGCTGTGGTTTCCAGCGATATCATTGGAAATCCACATTCATCTATTTTTGATTCACTGGTGACCCAAAGTAATGGCGACGGCTACACTCGAATCTTGTCTTGGTACGACAACGAATGGGGCTATTCAAATCGATGCGTTGACCTAATTCGAAGGCTTGCCGAATTCGATTCCAAGAAAAACTAGAACACGGCCCCTCGAGTTCTCTTGCGCCGCTGCGCCATCCAGCTAAATGGCAACACCACAAAACAAGTCAACGCCACTCCCCATGCACCGAGTTCAACATCTATCTTACGTCCCAAAGCCAATAACCTAAAGACCTGAGTCGCCGACAAGGTAATCGCCACCGCAACCACACCCACCCCAAGACTTACAGCCATCGACCGTCTTCGACCTGGATCGATAACCCATGGAGCGGCGAGAAGAAAAAGCCACAAAGCCAGCAAAGGAAAAGAAAAACGGTGATGAAACTCAAGTTGATGTAGAGTGCTATCAAAGCCTGCTTGGGTGCGACGCTCAATCAAAGCAAGGAGCTCTGAACGACTCACCAAGCGTGGATTGCCAGTAACGTCCGTAAGATCTCGAGTCGAGACCCTCATATTCAATGCGAGTTCATCTCGCTTTTCAAAAGGAATTCCCTCAGAGCGATAAATGACAACATCGCGAAGTAGCCAGGCCCCCTCTATTTCCTCTAGGCTTTCAGCTTCAATGACTTCCCGAATTTTGCCATCTCGCATATCGTAAATTGACGGTTTACGAAAAACACCCGTCTTCGTATCTGCGAACGGAAGATGGAGAACCAAATTTTCGTGCCTAAACCAGTGGGTTCTTCGATTGTAAAATCGAGTCAGTGCACTCTGACTCTGAGTATAGCGCATTCGAGTTTTTTCAGCTTCCTTCAATCCCCAGGGTACACCCCATTCTGCGCCAACTAAGCCAAGGGCACACACTCCTAAGGTTACGAGAAAACACGGCATTAATATTCGAATCGGCCCCAAACCTGCAGCCTGCATGGCTAAGAGTTCGCCGCTTCGCCCCAACAAAGCCCCTGTAACCAAAGCTCCCAAAAAGGCTGTGATAGGCAGAACTTGGTAAGCAAACTCAATTGCTTGAAACATTGCCAACTGAAGTGCAATGGTCGCTCCGTTCTCGATTCGAGCCATGCTACCAACATTCTCAATCAAAGTAACCGAGAGCACCGTCATAACGAGAAGGACCAGGCTCAGAAAAATAGAAGCAACATAGGTCTTAGCAATGTACCAGCCAAGTCTCATATTGCACTCCGCTTAAAGCGTTTCAAAAGGAATACCACGCCGATACAAGCTAGTAGATTAGGCACCCAGGCAGCCAACACCGGTGGAAAATCCGAAAAGCGAGCTTGAAGCTCCACTGCTCGCCCAATGTAGTAGTATGCTCCAACCAAAACCGTGCTAATTAAGAATCCTCTAGTCCGAGCAGCACCACCCCGATTGCAGCCCATCGGGACCGCGAGTAAAGCAAAAATGATGGTAGCCAATGGAATAGCAGCCTTTCGATTTAAAATAACGGTATACAAAGCTCGAGCCGATTTGTCCGGCAAGTTCTGAATCCCCT
>CAXGXL010000101.1:0-8963 GCA_964013555.1 uncultured bacterium | reverse complement strand
AACAGTACTTTCAAACTTGGAACTTCTATTTTCACTCAACAGCCGGGCATCATGTCTTTGCTAATTTTGTAATTTCGAATCTTGGAATTGGAGATAATGCATGCGGCCTCAATATCTCAATGACCGCACCTCGAGGCAAACCGGATATACAAACCGAGCAATTAAGCGGTGACGAATTTTCCGGGAAAGTCAATAAATTGGCTCTTCGTTGCGGCTCGTCTTCAATAAAGGCAACCAACAATTCGCTGCATTTGAAGGGTGAATACTCCAGACTCGGCCTGGACTTACAAATCACAAGAAAAGCGCCTGGCCTCGCCATCAAACCCTTCTACCTTGATGCAGACAAAAGCGACTATGTCCATTTCAATATGCCCCACGTTCATTCCAGTGCGAAGGGTAGAATTAAGTGGAAAGGAAAGTGGATAGACGTCACAGGACACGCCATGGTTGCACACGTCAATCAAAGCGTCGGCCTTCATGACTATAGCATGCGTTGGAATAGAATTCGGTCGCTCACCGATGATATGACATTACTGGTAGGTGGATTTGAAGCAACCGATGAATTTGAAGAAGGCTATAACCTATTGGTCATTGCGAAAAACGACCGCATTCTACACGCGACCAATCAAGTCAAAGTTAAACCAGTCCGCTTTTCTCTACACGATGAGAGTGACTATCAAGTCCCCCGTGCATTTGAACTAATTGCCAAAGACCAACGCCTAGATCTGGCAGGAACTGTGAAAACCTATCAACAAATTGATGAGTTTGAGGTTCTCGGTCACATGTCTTGGATCATTAGAGTCATTGCCAAAGCATTTTTCGCAAATCCATGGATTTTTCGAAATGGAATTGAATTCAATTTGCGATATCAATTGGACCAAGGTCCGAGTACACAAATTCTAACGAAGGGAGTTCACGAAATCATTTTTGTGAATGACTAAGACGCAAATGGGGGGAAACCATGCGCTACATATTACCACTGTCTCTTCTATTTATTGGATGCGGCCCAGATCCGATCTACGATGATGCAATTAACGTCGAAGCCATCCCTATTGAGGAAGGGGAGCTTGCAGGAGTTTTTGCTGCGCAAAATACAGCCCAAAGCCTGGTTCAGATCCCTATCTTCGGGGACGAGGACGGTGGAGGGATAAACTATCTTCTAATCAAAAGGACCTACAATCCTGAAACTAAACTCTACAAACAAAGTACCCAAGTCTGTGGCGGCCGAAATTTTACGGTGATGGAGGTAAGTAATTCCCCGTCGTCTAGTGCCTATCAAATGGTACCGGAAAGCACGGAAGAGGTCCTCAAAGTTGACCACGAGCGTGGTATCTACGAGTCGAGCGGGCATGTTCAGCTATGGGGACTGCGAAACCTGACAGAGCCCAGCTCGAGTCCGATCCCCGAAACGAAAAAACAGGCGCGCAACCCACCGTTGAATAGCCATGTCTACGACATGGACGGTGATGGCAAAGAGGGAGTCACCTCCGTGGTGTCTGGTTTGGTCAGTGGCGAAGTTTATTTCCTGCAGCGTAAAAAATCGAGTTTCAAAGGTGTTACTCTAGGCCCGGACCGATGCCTCGGATTAAGCCAAAACAGCTACGAAACCATCTTCCTCGGAGACACTATCGCAATTTGGGATCCGGGAGAAGGAAACGCTGAGGTGCATCCTGATCCACAAAAGAGTTGGTTCGAAGAGGTTCGCCTCCCCGACGACTCAAACTGTACGACGGTTATGGAAGCAGTAAAAAGCGGAAAGTTATCCACAAGCCGCCCCTTCTAAGCTGCACAACTCTCTATTTTTTATTAACTCGATAGTACCGGTATCTGAGCACCAGAGGTCACTCACACCCTTGGACCATCACCAAACTTCAGAATGCCCTCAAAAAGCATATGCGAGAGTTGCTCTAAAAGATGGGTGGTAGTTTCGTTCTTCTGACGCAAATGCCCCGCCAATAACAAAGAGCTCAACCCATGTACCAAGGACCATGCCCCAATCGCCACTTCATTTACGGAGAGTCCTTCTCGAAGCAGGCCGGCCTGCTTGCACTCCTGGATAGACCGAACCAATAATAAAAAGGTTACTTCGGAGGCCTTCATCAAACCCGGGTAGTCAGTTCTAGCGTCAGCCAAGGCATCACCAAACATAAGGCGGTATTGAAAGGGGTTTCTCAGAGCAAATCGAACAACCCCCTGGCCCAAACACTTCAGCCAGGTCGCAGGATCGAGGCCGCAGTCTGAACCGCATTCATCAACAAGTGCTTGAGACATCTGCTCAAAGCCCTCTTCTGCCAAGGCCGCCAGCAATTCGTTCTTATCGGCAAAATGACGATACGGAGCATTGTGAGTGACATTTGCTTTGCGCGCCAACTCCCGCATTGTAAAAGAGTAATTTCCACGCTCCACAATTAATTCGAGAGCGTTATCAAGTAGAACTCGCCGTAAATTACCGTGATGATAGGAAGTCGATGGTCCTGGCATGCTATGTGGTCCTCTCATAGAAACCAATAAGAGTTCATTACTACATCATGTTGACAATGTCCACTTCATTCTATAACCGATGGTCACAATTACTCATACCTCATCCCTTTTCCCGGAGTCGTCATGCAAACAACCCTCAAGGACACTAAAGAGCTCAACCGAAATCGCATTCGGGGAGCCCTCCCAAAAGAAGTGGACATTGCCATTATTGGCAGCGGTTTGGGAGGTTTAACCGCTGGTGCCTACTTGGCCCAGTGTGGTCTAAGCGTCGCTCTTTTTGAATCGCATTATATTCCAGGTGGTTGTGCTACCCAATTTGCACGTGGCCCAAAATCAAAACGATACAACTTCGATGTTGGCGTTCATTATCTCGGCGACTGTGAAGAACATGGCATGCTCCCGCGAATTCTCAATCATCTAGGCATAAACCAAGAATTCATGCCAATGGATGAAGACGGATTTGACACATTAGTTTTTCCGGATTTTGAATTCAAGATTCCTGCTAGTTTAGAATTGTACCGGCAGCGATTGGCAGACTATTTCCCCGCAGAAAAGCGCGGAATCAATCGATACTGTGATTTGATTCATCAAATTCACACGGTGGGAAGAAAATTGGAGAACTCCGATGCCAAACTCACTCCTGGGATCATTTTCCACCTATTGACCAAAGGTTGGAAGGTCATCGGCAATCAAAATTCGACCATGAAGCAATTCCTAGATAGCTGCACACAGAATCAAGAGCTCCGTGCGGTAATAATGGGGCAAACCGGAGACTACGGACTTCCGCCAAGCAGGGTCAGTACCATCATGCATGCCGGTCTCGCCTCCTATTATTTTCGTGGTGCCTATTATCCTCGTGGCGGAGGACAGATTCTCTCCGACAAACTTGCTGCTGCAATAGAGAAATTTGGGGGCACCATTCATCTTCGTCGAGGAATCCAGAAAATCCTCGTAAAAGATAAAAAGGCAATTGGTGTAGTTACAGAGCCCAAAGAACGCGGTGAACAACAAATAGTTCGAGCCAAGTGCGTCTTATCCAATGCTGATATAGCACGTACTCTAGAATCATTAGTAGGCTTAGAGCATCTACCCAAAAGCTGGATCCGGAAATTGAACCAGTTTGAAATGGCCGAAGGCATATTCGCTACCTTTTTGGGGGTGGAAAAAGATCTTGCGGCTGTGGGTATGCGCTCATCCAACTATTGGCAATTCGACAGCTATGATCTCGAAAAATATTATTCGCCGCACTTTGAAGGCACACGGCTAGATACCACAGGTTGCTTTGTAACCAGCTCAACAATTAAAGATCCGGATTTTGCTGAGCACCACGCTCCCAAAGGCGTAACCAATGTAGAAGTGATGGCGCTTGTTCCGGGAGATCCACAAAAATGGCACGTAGAGCAAAGTGAGATTGGTGCCTGGAAGTACAAATCAAGTTCTAACTACCAAACCCTTAAAGAGAATGTTGAAACACAGCTCGTAAACCGTTTTGAAAAATTGTTTCCAGGCTCCAAAGAATCGATTGTTTTCAAGGAATCCTCAACCCCCGTAAGTCACACCCGCTACACCCGAGCCACCAATGGAACGGGTTATGGGCTGGCGGCAACACCCCAGCAATACCTAAATAATAGACCCGGATACGAAGGGCCTATCCAAAGTCTCTACTTGTGCGGCGCATCCACCACTGCCGGTCACGGAATATTGGGCTCGATGGTCAGTGGAAGACACTCCGCAATACGCATAGCAAAGCACCTTGGTAAGAAATTAAAACGATAGGATTTTCAATCGATATGGATCTAGCTCCACAGTCAAATCACTCGCACTCCAAAAGGCCGCAAGCCCCCCAGCACTAGAAGCACTCTACTCCCGAGCGTTTACCTGCACAACTGACTTTCTATGAATTCAGACTGAGAGCCAAATACAACGCCCCCGAAAGCCAACCGAATGCCCTAAGAGTCAGGAAGGGCGTAAAGGGCAGCTAAACCGTCAAGCCAAGTAATGAAACGTCGCAAATAAACCGGACTCAATTGCTTGATATGTTCCAGAGTTTCAGTTGTAAGTGCGTAACCGTTAAGTGGACCGGGGTTTTCTGGGGCTTCTTGCGCCGCTCGCCCCAATTTCTTACCTGCTTGATGCTCTTCGGCAGCCTCCCGAAACAACCGAAAAGAGAGCATTTCATCTTGGAGGCCCCCCGAAGATTCACCAGAACCATTCCCAAAGAGAGGTAGATTCACTTGCTCTTGGAGCTGAGCCCGCAACTCTAATTGTGCGACATCCTTTCGAGCCGTCACATGCTCTCGCGTCGACTCTTTTCGAGATAATGAGCTAATACTAACCCGAGCCTTCGTTGCACTAAAACATCTATAAACACGCTGGGCCCGCCGAAAATCTCCTTGCTCGAATGCCATCTTCACTTCAACCTGTTCACCGGAACGACTGACATTCTCTAAAGCGAGCGCAGCAGCATCCCGCGCTCGTTCTCTAGTTTCCAAAAAGCTCTGCAATCTCTGTCTTGCCCGCTTCTCTAGAGCACCTTGAGCTTCTCCAGAAAGCCTCGCTGCACGCCCCACAAGACTCTCTATCAAGGTAAAAAGCGCAGGGTCAAACTCGTGAATCCCCAGCGACTTAAGCTCAGCCAATTCACCCGACAAAGAACTCGCGCCCAAAGGGCTCTGGACATTTTCCATTTACGTCTCTTTGCCTGACGTTCGAGGGACCGGCGCAATTTCAACTCTTCGATTCATGGAGCGATTCGCTTCCGTGGTATTCGGAGCTACCGGGTGGCCTTCGCCAAAAGAAGCTCCAAAAACACTCTGCCTCTTAAGGCCATGTTTCAATAGTTCGCGAACAACCGTCAGAGCTCGCTTCGAAGACAGTTCCCAATTATCTTGAAAGTGTAAATTGTCATCATGAATCGCCAAATCATCTGTAAATCCACTTACCATAACTATTTCATCACGGCCCGCAATATACGCCTTGATCGGTTCAACAATCTCCCGAATCAAAGTAGCACCTTCGGGCTGTAATTGAGACGAATTCAAACCAAAAAGAATCTGTCCACTAATTCCTATTTTACCGTCGGTTAGGGTAATTCGCCCTTCAGCCAGCGGTCGAGCCAAAGCCGCCTCGAGAGTACTCAAACGAATCGCTTTCTCCTCTTTGACCACGCGCTCCTGTTTAAGCGCTTCAGCCAAATCGACTTGAAACCCCAAGGCAAGTACCAAAAACAACACGAAGATCCCAACTAAGCCGGCCATGAGATCTCCGAAGATAGCCCACACGGGAGAGCCCTCCTCTTCGTGAAAATCTTCGTCGAACATTTAGGCGTTCTCCTCGACTCGCTTTTGCAATCGCAAGTCCTTTAATTCATCAAACACCTCTTTTTGCGAGAGCATAGATTGGTCGATAATCTCGCGAGCCTGAGAAACATAAAGATTAAGCTGTTGGTCACTGCGCTCGCCAGCCCGACCCAAGGCGTCTTCTATGCGGTCCAATCCCCCCACCAGTTTATCATTGGAACTTCGATACTCATCCACGGCAACCGTGAACATCTCAGTCATCGCAGCCAGTTCGTGCCCCCCAACCCCTATAAGCTGAGATGCTTCAGAGATCTCCTTTAGAGCAGCTTCCAATCGAAGTTGGCTAACCTCACCCACCTTTTCCAATTGAGTATTTCCCACTTCTGTCATCAACTTAATCGCAACCTCATGGCCGGTTGCCGCTTCACTCAACCGCGTGGCAACATCAGCCAAACCACCAAATAGCTCCGCTCGATCTGCAATCAACTCATTTTCACGCTTCATTTGCGCTTCAAGTCTAGATTGAACTTGGTTCAAAACATCAGCGGCAAGCTGCGGTGCCAAAGACGCGGATTCAATAACTTCGCTCAGTGAATCCCCAAGCCCGTCCCCCAAAAGCTTTAATTGCTCCCGAACAACCACATCCAATTTTGCAACCGCCGCAACCGCCGACTCGGCATTCGCAAAATGCGTTTTTTCCGCATCACCCAAAATACCCACAAATTCAGAACATGTATTCTTGAAATACTCATTGAGCTTGCCGACCAACGTATTTTGGTGCTCTTGAAATTCTCTCGAGACATCGACGAGTCGATTTCCGAGCCCGGCGTGCTCAACTGAGATTTGAGATAAAAGTTGCTCCATAGAAACTTCAAACCGACCAACCGTAGTCTCAAAACGACCCAATCGCTCTCGATTTTCTTCGCCTAACCCTAACAGGCCTACCTTGAATTGTTCAATCAACGTGCTTAATTGCTCGTTGAGAGTATCAAGCCGCTGACATTCCTGGCGATTGAGCGTGTCAACCAGACTCTCTAGTAAACCATTGAAATGGCCACTCCATTGCTCCTGGGCATCTCTGTTAGCCAAGGCATGCTTATCAAGAGCAAGGGTCCAATTTTCAAAATGGGTATTTGCCACTCGCCCTGCCGAATCAACTGCTTGCTCTAAGATCGGTCGCAACTGAGTCGATGTTTCATCCACCCACAACTTCGCCCCATCCGCCATAGTCTCGGAGACTTTATTGGAGACCTCCACAAGAACCGAAGCCATTTTCTCGCCCAGAGCTTCTTGCTTATCAACGATAGTCTCCGTCAGAGACTCCATCGAAGTCTTCATTTCATGGAGGCTATTGACCATAACCGGAATTCCCACCAGTTGCTCCGAAAAGGACTCCATAGCTGCCACTTGGCGCCCTTGCATCGACCAGGGAGCCAATGAGCCAACAATCAATTGCTGAATTTGTCGATGCACCTCTAATCGCTGACGTCTGACTACGGTAGCCAAGAGCCCCAAAAGAGCAGAACTCGCCACACCACCAACACTCGTACCGAAAGCGCGGCTCAAGCCGACTATCGGAGCAACCAATCCTTCACGCATTGTTTCAATTTCATTACTTCCCGCCAAAACAGCCCTGGCACCTTGCAGCGTCTCCACCAAACCGAAAAAGGTTCCCAAAAGTCCCAACATAACCAAAAGGCCAAGCAAGTAATTTGTCCCAAAGCTAGGAGATACAGGAGACGATTTGCCAAAGAGTCGTCCAAGCACAATCCCCCGCAATGGCCCGCTTAAACCGGAAAGAGGGGGGGAGCCAGCGGGGTCAAACTGACTCGGAGCAAGCTGCTCAAAAGCATCTAATTCGTCAGAAAATGAACTCAACTCCTGACTCTTTTTCCAGAGTTCCCAAATCCCCAGACCAAAACCCACGCCAATTAATCCAATGATAGCCAAGGCCAGACTGTCTTGGCCCCAATAGTTCCTTGAGACGTACCCCAAGATACCGCCGCCACAAATGAATACCCCCATCACTACTGTTTTCATCATTTCCAAATCCTAAAACTAACTTCCTAGTTGAACTGAAAGAGCACCTAGCTCCCCTCAAAATGACACGCAGCTTCTATCATTGCCGAGAGTCGCTCCAGTCGAAATTGTTGAACCGCAGTGAGTGCACGATACATCAGAAGAATAAAGTCCCGAAGCCAAGCATCCGAAGAAAACCAAGCTTCAATATCAGCAGGTGTCGGACTTTCCGGTAACCCCTCTACTGCCGCCGAAAACTCACGTTGGAAAATGACCTCTAACCGAGCTGGAATTCGCTGAAGTAAAAGTGACTGCCTATACTCAATGGCCTCAAGTAAAGAAGCTTCTAACCTCTCAAATCGTAAGCCTTCGGTTCCAAATTGCCGAAAAATTGGGCGCAACGTCGAGCGAAATTCTCTGATTTGCTTATCGATGCTCTGATCCCATTCTCTATAAAAATAACTAAAAGGGGACCAACCAATTCGAGCTACTTGCTTTAAAGCTGGGGGAGGATCATCGAGAGCACCTCCCCGCTCCAAAATCTCAAATAACTCCCGGCCAGTTGGTAAATTAGGGCCACCGGCCGAACCTTGCTCAGCCTTAACTTCCACTGCGGAATTGGGAACATAGTCCCCAAACGTTGAATTTAACTGGCCTATCGTAATTCGCTGAAACTCGATGAACTCATCCTTGATAGGAGCAACCAAAAAACCTCTGGCTCGCTCTCCCGTCAACTGGGATAAATCCTCAAGCTCGTAAGCCAAATTCATGCTTCCAAAAATATCTGTCAGGTCTCCCACCATGGTTCCAATATTCCCAGCCCACATTGACTTGGAGGTTTTGAGCAAACCTAAATCGGCTACCAATTGACCTAAGGGGCCTTCTCCCCCAAAAAGACTCAGCTGCTGCATTGTGTACCCACTCGCTCGTTCCAGCAAAGATAGATTTGGTAGCACATGCCCCTGACAGGAACCTACTTTCACGTGCCACACTCAAAGCTCAACCACTCTTTACAGAACCACCCCGGCTATCTCAAGAGCCAGAATAGATAGGCGTTAACTGGGCTCCATTTGGAATCTTCTTGCATACACTGGTAGCCCCCGATTGGTCGGGGGGAACTAGAACCCCCCAATTTATAGGTCAACGTAATTCATTCTCGCTTCA
>CAXGXL010000100.1:0-9046 GCA_964013555.1 uncultured bacterium | reverse complement strand
ATTAAGGAAATGATGCGCACGGGGCGCATGGACGTTGCTGCGCAAGCGCTAGTGGCAATGCTTCAGCAGGAACCGACTAACAAGGAAGCTCGGGTTTTATTAGCGCGAGTTCAATTTCCCCAAAGCCCTGATGGTGCTCTTGAATTGGTAGAAGACTGGAGTGAGGAAGATCCTGACTCCAACGTTGTGGCCGCAATGCGTGATTTGAAGGAAATTCTAGAAAAAGGGACTCAGCCGCATTCCGGGGGGGGCGCAGCGGATTCTTTTCGTTTGGGGTGCGAGAGCTTTATGAAAGCTGATTTCGATGCTGCAGCAGAGCATTGGATCGATGTTGTACGCACGGATCGAAAACTTTTAGAGGATATTGGCAGACGTGCCTGTGTTGCGTTGTTCTTGATTCTAGGAAGCGAGCATTCTGTTACCGAGAACTACCGGCCTACCTTGTCTTCAGTTCTCTTTTGATTGCTTAGAAGGGGGCATTGGTGGTTCAAGCGATGAGTCGAGCAATCTGTTTAATGGTTACCCTTTTGATGCTGGGGATAAATGCCTCACATGCTGCAGGGATATACGACCCGACTATTGAGTGGCGCACCATTCATAGCCCACGATTTGCAGTCCACTATCCCGATGGAGCGAGAAATCTGGGGGTTCGCGTTTCGCGAATAGCGGAGGAGGTATTAGACGAAGTTACAGAGCTGATAGGCTTTAAGCCAGAAGGCACCATTGAGATTGTACTCTCTGATGCTGTGGACTTTGCCAATGGGTCCGCGCAAGTCATGCCAAAGAATATTCTTCGATTGTTTCTTTCGGCACCCACTGAGCTCACGGGGCTTTCGTCCTACGAGGATTGGCTCCGGATCTTATTGATTCATGAAATTACTCATATCGCGGACATCGATCAAACATGGGGGCTTACTCGCGTTGCACGCTGGATTTTTGGCAAGTACATTGCCATGAACGGATTTAGTCCCCAATTTTTTACCGAAGGTTTCGCAGTATATGCTGAAACTCTTTTGACTAGCACAGGGCGAGGGCGTTCCACTTATGTGGATATGCTTCTTAGAATGGCGGCATTTGAGGATAAGTTCGTATCGATAGATCAAGCGAATCTTCTTTTTTCTGATTGGCCTGGGGCTGGAGCTGCTTATTACTACGGTGGGAAATTTCATTTGTGGCTCGCGAAACAATTCGGTCAAGACAAAGTCTCTCAACTACATCACTTTAATGCGGGAATGCCTTTTCCTTATTTCTATTGGCCTGGAGCTATGTGGGTATTGGGGGAAGATCTACCAACTTTGTGGGACAAGTGGCGTAAAGAGGTCAAGCAACAAGCAAAGGATCTGAACTCCCGCCTTACGAAGGAGGGAAAAACCAAGTCAAAGCGAATAACCCATCACGGACGAAACATTTCGGGGGCTCAATATAGTCCAGATGGCAGCTATATTCTTTATTCACGTTCGAGCCCTGTTGATGGCGCTACTGTTCGCCGAGTAGATCGAGATGGCAGTGATGATCGGCATTTGATTTTAGATACGTTCAGTCCGCGAGTGTCTTTTTCCCAGGATGGTTCGCATTTCTACTTTTCTCAAAGTGCAATTAATGAGCGATTCAATAGTTTTAACGATCTCTATCGGTACGAGTTGGAGAGCAAGCTCTTTTCACGACTTGTAGATGTCGACAATCCTAAGAAAAGCTTACGAGCGCGGTCTCCGTCGGTCTCGGCTGATGGGAAAAGAATTGTTTTTGTTCAAAACAAATTGCATCAAAATTGGGTTTCAATCGGAGAATTTGTGCCTAATAAGGATGCTCCCGATAAATTACCGACGAAAATGAAGATTAGGACCCTCATTGCGCCGTACGGGGATATGCAGCATGCTAGTCCAATCTTTTCACCTGACGGTCAGTCTGTGGTTGTTTCAACGTGGTTTCCGAATGGTCATCGAGATGTGATTGTCGTCAACGCGAAGACGGGAGAATTAGAGCACCGCATTACGAATGATATGGCCCAAGATGGAAATGCTACGTGGAGTCATGACGGTGCTTATTTGCTCTACGAGTCTGACCGGGATGGTATTTCGAATATCTACGCTTATCATCTTCCAACCCGCAGAAATTTTAGGGTGACTCGAGTTTTAGGGGGGGCATTCCAGCCCGACGTATCGCCGGATGGAAAGCAAATTTTGTTTCGCAATTGCTCGGGCATTGGTTTTGATATCCATGAGATCCCTTTCGATATTGCGGGCTGGGAGGAGGAACCTTCTTCAAGTAGAGCTCGGAATGTGACTCGACCGGAGCCTTGGGAGGGATCTGAGTCTAGTGCGGAATTGCTTATGTCTACTAAGCCCATTGGCAGTGAGATGCTCTCGCCAGACGGCACTTGGCGAGTGGATGAAGCTCCTATTGCATTGAAAGAGTTTGAAAGTGAAGAGGCGTACTCGCCTTTTCGTACGCTTCTCCCATTTCAGGACAATTGGGTTTTGTTTCCGGCCTTGTTTTTTCTTAACGATGACCCGTCTTTTTCGGTGCAAACCCTTGGAGCCGATGTTCTTGGGGAGCATCTGTATCGCTTGTCGTTAGGCAGCAGTTGGATGACTCAGCACCCTAATTTTAGCGTTTTTTATTTGAATGACACTTGGCATCCTTCGCTTTCGATCGGCTTTCGCGATTTTAAGTTCAGCTTGGCCCGTGGGGCTATGGGGTCTTATTTGCCAAGTGACTTTGCCGATAGCGCAGCGGCATCAAATGCAAACTCTATTTTTGATGCGACTTGGCGTGAGTTACAGCGGACTCGTGGTGTTACGGCCTCAATGTCTTTGCCTATTAAAACGCGGCATTTTTTGGGGTTCTCTTATCATTTTGAAAGACGAACTAGAGAGTCCTCGATATCTTATTGGCAAGATGGCGAGGCAATTGAAGAGTTTCCCACCGATATTGTTAATCGCTACGAACTTCTTGCGCAATCAGAGCTGAATCGTGGCTGTTATGCTCAGGGACGTGCGGGCCAATGTGATTTTGCGTGGGTTGAGTTGGGGTACAGCTACAGTCACACACGATGGTTTCCCTATTCGGTTAGCAACGAACATGGAAAGTCCATTGGAGTTTCCGCGGCCTATTACAGCAAAGCTCTTGGCGGCGATTTTGATGAGTTTCTCCTTAATTTTGATGGAAGCTTGTACATCAATAATCCACTTTTCGACAACCACGTCTTGTGGCTTCGCACGCGCGGGGCGATTGCCCTGGGGCCGGATTATGAAGAGACGTTTTTATTGGGGGGAACGTACGCAAATTCTATTTTTACGGCGACTACCGCTAGAACGTTTCCGTTGCGTGGTTTTTCTTTGACAGAAGCTGAGCAAAAGACAGGAGTTCTTGCCGCATACATGGAGTATCGATTTCCTATATGGCATATCGAGCGCGGTTTGTGGACCTTACCCGTTTATTTTGAGAGGCTCTCTGCTGCCTTGTTTATGGAGGGGGGCAATAGCTTTGGGAATACGGAAGACACAAGTTTGAAGAAGGTTGTAGATAAGGGGTGGCGGCGATTATTGGGGGGCAAAGCAAGTGTGGGGGCCGAGGTTCGAGCGTCTATTAAATTGGGTTGGGCATTTCCATTGTTAATGCGATTTGGTGCAGCGTGGCCGGTGGTTGATAATGGCCACTTGCGTTCGGTTTCACCCGAATGGATTGTTAGTCTCGGCCTCTGAGCTCAGAGCTTTTCAAGGCTTTTCACTTCAACTGCAATATTGTGTTTTGTGTCCGTTATTGCCCTGAGGTAACGAGTTGGAAACCCTTGCTTAGGATCAAAGTGAGCCCTCATGTAGATTCGGGCTCCTGGGGCCGAACCAAAATATCGTCGCGGCTCTTTGCCCAGCTCTAACTCATTTTCTAGAAATTGAAACATGCCTTCAATGGTGTAAAAAGTATCTGTTGTGGTTATTGCTTGACCATTGCGAGTAATGCCCTGGATTTTGTTTTGTTCGACTTCCACGACAAAAACACCGGTTTCCACTTTGTCACCGGATATTTCCAGGGTTAACCTATAGGAGTCCAAACCATTTTTATTCCATTGTGCTTGAGCTTGCTGAAGATCTTGTTCCGTGAATGCTGCTCCCTTGGCGCATTGGGTTAGAAGCAGTAGCCAGCCAAAAAGAACTAGGGCTCGCAAGAGATAGTTCATGAGATTTAGTCTTCGGTCTCTGGAGTTCGCACCACCCACACCGAGCAGGGAGCATTTCTGACGACTCGTTCGGTAGTAGCACCAAGGTTGCTTCCTGATGTACCGCAACCCATTACAATCAAATCAACCTTGTGATGAGCCGCAGAGTCTACGATTTCCTTTGGGGCTTTACCTCCTCGGACCAGCAGATTGACTTTCCGCCTATCAACGGCATCTAGACCACCGCTTTTCCATAAGTCATCGATTCGTCTGTTAACCCCTTCTTCGATTTGTTCGATAGTTTCTTTGGTTTCAACGTAGGCTTTTTTGTTGAAATCGAAGGCGCGAATGGGTTCAGAGACATAAAGAACGTGTGCTTTTGCCCCCATCTTGGTGGCGAGGGATATTCCCTGATAGAAAGCATTTCGAGCGTCATCAGACATGTCGATAGGAATTAGAATGGAATCAATGGTTTGCATAATATCTCTCCAGTTGCTCGTAGTGGAACTTATATAGTCCGTGGGGCGAAGTGGAGCAATCGTCAAAGTGCTTTGTCGCTCGATTGAGGCTATTGCTTGAAGTGTCATGTGTGTTACGTAGCCTCATTATGGCCAAAAAGTCCTCCAAAATTGAGGTTCCGGGAGAACAACTCATCTGTAATAACAGGCGGATTTTCCATGATTACTCGGTTGGAGACCGATTTGAGGCGGGGTTGGTGCTTAAGGGAACGGAAGTCAAGTCGTGTAGGGAGGGGAACGTTCATTTGAATGAAGCTTACGTGAAATTTGTTCGTGATGAGCTTTTTTTACTCGGTGCTCATATTGGTGAGTATGCCCAAGGAAACCAATTCAACCATCAGGCAGACCGAGATCGTAAACTTCTTTTGCATCGGCGTGAGATAGAAAAGCTGTGGATCAAGGTGAGGGAAAAGGGCTTCGTTCTTGTTCCAGTGATGATGTATTTCAAAAGTGGTCGAGCTAAGCTCCAAATTGCTTTGGCTAAGGGACAGAAAAAAGAAGACCAGCGTCAACGTATTAAAGAAAGAGATGCAAAGCGGGAAATTGAGCGAACATTGCGGCGCAGGCGTTGATCGGATGGCTAGTTTGGGTTTGCCGGTACCTTCGGCGGAGATGGAAATTCGCCTCTTAGGGCTGCTTCGCAAATTTCCATGACCTCACTGGAGAAATTCTTTTTGAGAACCCATTGAAGATACCCTCTATCGTGTCGGGCCAATTGCTCAAGTGGGGTGCCCGTATGACGACCAAAATTGATTGTGGCCTGACCGGACTTCCAGATGATTTTACCTTCAGGATCGACCCAATCTGGATGAAGCGGGTGACAATAGGTGTGCAATTCTTCGATTGTGGTGGGCAGGTCTTCGTATCGTTCAACTTGAGCCATGAGGATTTCGGCTGTAGCTTCCGCATCCGCTTGAGCGCTATGGGCGTTGTTTAGTTCTTTTGAACAATAGAATTGGTAGGCGGCCGATAACGTTCGGGGCTCTTTTTTGAAGAAAATCTTCTGCGCATCGATGACGTTGATCGGTCCGCGGGGAAAGTCAATTCCACACCTGCTAAATTCATTCTTAAGAAGTGGGAGATCGAATCTCTCAAGGTTGAATCCAGTGAGATCACACCCTTCAAGAAATTCGGCGAGTGAACTAGCCAATTCTTGTATCCGGGGTTCATTTTCAACATCTGCATTGGTTATTCCGTGAACTCTAGAAGCTTCTGGTGAAATGGGAATCCCCGGATTGACTCGGTAAGTTCGGATATCTTTGGTGCTGTCGGGGAGAATTTTTACGCATGAGATTTCGACTATGCGGTCTTTTTGAATATCGAGTCCGGTAGTTTCTAGATCAAAGGATACAATGGGGCGGGTTAGGATCAAGGAACGTTTTGGAGCTGAAGAATTAGTCATGGCTTGATTTCGTTGTCTTTCTTTTGTTTCGTTTTCTAATTTTTTTTCGAATGCTTCAGGGGTGCTCATACCTGCTACTATTTGCTTCTTGAGAAAAGCCGGCGACATTGGAGCTGCGGGCTTCGGCCAATTTTGGATTCAAGTTAGAATAATCTAAGGCAGGGGTCTGTCGATTTTCGGTCGCAATCACCATCTTTTTTCTACTTTGTTGCGAATATTAGAGTTTTTTTACTTTGGAGGGTGTGGAAATAGTAAAGCATTGTTGGCTTGCACTGAGCGAGTAGTGCTAGGGTTGCTTCATGCACAGGTGTTGTAAATTGGGCTTTCAAGCCCTAATGCTCGTGACCGCACTTTTATTGGTCGGCTCACAAGCACTCGCAGATGTTGATGTGCCCCGAGGCTTTGCTGCTCTCGATGCGTTTGAGAGTCAGTCTGGTCAACGTATTGTCGTCGAGGCGGCTATTTTGGTGCATGACGTAAGAGATTGGGAAAAGGCTTGGAAATATCGGCGAGGACAGCTTGAGTCTTTTGAGGTGGGGCGAGAGTTTTTTCAAGAAGTGGATTCTAATGAAACGGGGATCCCCTTTAAGCGGGAGATTCAGGCTCTCTTGGCCCTCGCCGATCCGGAGCTCTTAAAGGTACCGGCTGGAATTATTGTCTTCTCAAATCAAACGAAAGTCCCGCAAATGCAAGCATTGCTCAAGGTAGGAGGCACGTGGGAAGAGCGCTGGGAGCAGATACAGGGAAGTGGCCGCCTAGAGGGGCTTGGTATTTCGCGTATGGGCAGCGAAATTCGTATTAAGCGTTCCAATTTTGAGGCGGTCGGATTTGTGGATGGGAAAGGGTGGTTGCGATTGGCCCCGCATCCGGCTTCGCTTCAAGGCGGGGTGAATGAAGGTCCCGTGTTCTTACCAAAAATGAATCAGAGATTGGGAAGCCCTCAAGGAATGGTTTTTGCTCGGCCGGGTCCCTTGTTTGATTCACTGGTAATGCCTTTCATTGCAAACGAGAGTCTTAAGGGATTACTGGGAGGATTTAAGGGGGTAGCACTTACCTGGGAGGCGGCAGGAGCTCCTAGTAGTCGGATAAAGTTCTTAGTGGATGTGGAGGGCTTAGGAACAATCGGTTCTCTTTTGTCGACAAACTCTCGTCGGGAACCGCTCGTAAAACTCTGGGATGAAGATGCGTCGGGTTTTTTGAGCATTTCAATGCCGGCGCCACTTCTCAATTTACTTCGCGTAATGGCATTTAAAACTCTAGAGCCAGTCAATTTAAACGCATCGAATTTGATGCGCTTAGCCTTTTCTGGGTTTCAAGGGCAAGTTGGCTTGGTGGATTTTAATAGCCCGCGAGATTGGGCGTTGGGAGCCCACTTTGAATCTGTAGGTTCGGCCCTTAACTTTGTTGAGGGCTTGCGGCACTTTCTTCAAACGAGAATTGGTACAGTCAGTGATGAGTCAGAGAGCTTATTAGAGTATGAAAAAAACTCATCGGGAAACGAATCTACCCTTTTGATTCGACCGGGCCCTGGCCTCGAAGGGATTCGCATTGCGAATATTGGCTCAGGAGTTTTTGTGGTTGCCCAACGAAGTCGTTTATCGAAGTTACGTGATTTGCGCCGGGCTCAATCGACTCAAGAAAATATGGTACGCGCTATTCTCGATGGGCCACTATCTTTGCGAGTTCGGGAAGTTGTTCAAGAGCCAGCCATTGTCAGTGGATACACGGTGCTAGGTGGAGCAGGATTGCTTTGGGAGTTGGGAAAGTGGTTTTTGGGGGATTTGAATGTCTTTGCGAAAGACATAGCGAGGCAGATGTCAGTGGATGCGGAGCATCCAGCATTGGAGCAGCGAAGAAATTGGGTGTCCTATATTGGCTTGATGGAGCTCGTTTTTCTCTTGGCCTACGATTGTGGGCTGATGATTGATGTCGATGGCTCCGTTCTTATCACTCAATTGGCCTGGTCAGATATCCACTAAGGAGGGAACATGATTGAAAAGAGGACAATCCGGCTCTCGCTTGGCAGGGGCTTTATAGTATTTGTGTTTTTGGTTCTCGCTCAGGTGGCGTCGGCTGCTACGGCTTGGGCAACGCCCACTGAGAAATATCGTCAGGCTATTGAAGCTAGGGCTCAGGGTGACTCCAAAGGGTATTTCGATATTCTATTGGACTTAGCTAGCACGCATCCAACTTCGAGAGCTGGGAGAAGAGCTCGTGCAATACTAACGAGTTCCGATGCTATTTTCCCTATAATTTTAGGAGGTTTACTTCAAAGTAAAGTCTCGGATGAGAATGCCGACGGGCAAAAAACTGACCAGGAGGAGGATATTCCGCAAACGATGGAGCGGATCTTGCGCGCTCAAAGGGATTTTCGAACGAAAAACGGGCGATTTTGTGAAAATTTTCAGGAGTGCGGTTTGAGTGGCCCCATAAATGCCAATCTTGTTTTCTTTATGGGACCCAAAGCCGTGATTGGGGGCGGTGGTCCGGAAGATCCTGACGGTTTGCGACTGCAAGCTCTTGCAACTATGAGGTATTTGGGAGTTTTGGCGCGCTCGTCCAAAGATGGATTCTTAGCGGTGGGGCTTTCAAACAGTGATAAGGACTCTGACCTTGAGGTTTGGACTATAGATCATACGGGCAGGCTTTTACATATTTTAGCAGATTGACTGACTTTAAATATAAAAACTCAAGATTCTTGGTCCTCTGGTTTCATTTAGGTAAAGAGCCTGAGCATTTTGCTTGTAGCTGATTATACTAGGTTTTTGCTCAATTATCTCTATTTGCCCCTCCCACGCTTCTCGTTGAAGTTCGTGAGTATGTTCTTCGTTCTCGATAATTTGAACTTCTAAGGTGCTGCCCCTTTTTCGCGCTTTGCCCGAGAGTGAGACTTGGATAGACGCTCGTTTTTGGTGGCGATTGGGGTGGGAGGGTAGGGCATCGGTATTGGTGTGATTGGCAGCGGTGGAG
>CAXGXL010000099.1:0-9076 GCA_964013555.1 uncultured bacterium | reverse complement strand
GTTTAATTGGACTGCAAGCCAAGTTGAACTAAGGAGGCCCGACTGGAGCGAAACGGGGAGAGTGCCGATTTTGGATCGAAGCCGCCTCCAAAACCCATCGGTCGCCTTCTCGGAGTGTTTTGCGCCTTGAGACGAAGTGCGGCCAGACCAAAAAGACCAATGTTCTCAAAAGTTTGGGGAAGATAGAGACAATGATTATTTATATATTCGAATGATTGCGTTTCTAACCAATTTCTGATTCAACTCCACATAAGGTGGAAGCGGCTCCTTCCATGAATTCAACAACGTAGTCTTGCGGGTAAATAAACACTGGTTGGGAGACGAGCACGGTGATTTTTACCCATTCCATTATTGGACACTTTCTTCTTGCGCTTTTATTCATTTCTTTATTGGGGGCATGTGGCAACGAGCAATCAACCACGCAGGGCGATCGGCAAAGCCCCTTACCGACGGAGAGCGAAGTTCCTGGGAGTTCATCCCATGGTGAGGATCCTTCCACCCAAGACTCTCCGGCCCCCAACGAGAATGAAGAACCCTCCTGCTCAGAGGATGAACAAGTACCACCCAATTCTGATGATTCTCGGCCGTCGCAGGATGCAACGCCCGAAGATGAAGAGCTCGAAGAGGAAACACCAGACCCCGACGAGGAACAAGAGCCTATTTCGCCGGAGGAATCGGCAGGGGAGCTTCCCGCTAGTTGTGATGTCGTCTTAGATACGTGTGCAAATCCCATTATCGTTCCTATCGGTACCCGCTTTACTGTCTTTTTTCCTGCGATGGTCAATGGGTTGGATGCTACCGAATTCAGGGCCAGTGGCCAATCGCCTCAGATTGGAGTTGGCGCGGTGGTGATTGCTGCCACAGATACGGAGCCTCGGGCCCAGATAGGCATGCAGGGATACAACCTCGGACCTTGCACTCTCGATGTAACGATTTGGTACGGAGACAATCGGGAAGAAGAGCTCGAGTGGTCCTTGCCTTGCGAGGTTATTGACCTCCCATAGAAATCAACTCAGCTACGAGGAAGAACAAAGAACTCGTGACGTGGCTGACTCACGCTTTTGACGGGTTACGACGATTGTCTTGCGGTTTATCTTATATGCCGCCTCGTTTATTGTATTTCTTTGATTTAATTGCCGTTTTATTTGAAACCAAAGTGGCCACGATGCTTTTTGAACTCACACACACAAGGTTATTCTCTTTTTTACCATTTAATAGGTTGCGCAAATTTGAAAAGCGTTCCTGGAGAGTAGCTCCCATCGGAGAGTTCGTGCAGTACTTGAGAAATGTCATGACTCGATTTGTCTTAATCAATTTTTGTTCTTTTCTAACTATATTCGTCGCTTGTTACCCTGGGAAAGACGTTCCGAAGGAACCATTCTATTTTGAGACAACGGTTTTTGAAGGGCGCCGTGATTATCCTGTGGTTCGCATTCCGGGAATGATTGAAAGCGCAGCGGGAACCATCTTGGCCTTTGCAGAAGGACGAGAATCTCTCTACGACCACGGTGATATCGATATTATTTTGCGCCGTAGTGAAGACAATGGAAAAACTTGGGGTCCTCTCATGGTGGTTTTTGATTTTGGAACCGAGACGGCAGGTAATCCAACGCCGGTTTTGGATAAAGAGACCGGAAGAATTTGGCTCCCTTTTTGTACGAATACTTCTGAAGATAAATACTTCAGAAGGGTGTGGGTGACGTGGAGTGATGACGATGGTTTAACTTGGGCTGATCCCAAAGAGATCACAGCGGATGTAAAACCCGAGGATTGGTTTTGGTACGCCACGGGACCTGGTCGAGGTATTCAAATGGAGAGTGGTCGCTTGGTGATCCCTTCCAATCATGCCGATGTTAATCGAGTTCGACGATCCCATGTGATTTATAGCGACGACCACGGCCAAACCTGGAAGCGCGGAGGAGCTGCGGGGGTGGGGACCGACGAGTCTCACGTGGCCGAGCTTGCGGATGGTACTTTGATTATGAATTCTCGTTATCAAGGCGATGCGTTGATGAGAGCGGTGACCTATTCAGACGATGGTGGCGAGACGTGGGGAGAGACTACCCTCGACGAACGGTTGATTGATCCTCATTGTCAGGGAAGCCTAATGATGACTCCTCATGGGTTGGTTTTTGCCAATGCGGCTACTGAAGATGAACTGCCGCGCAGTAATCTCACGGTGCGGATAAGTCCCGACGGCGGTGAGACATGGCCTGTGTTTCGTGAGATCACCGATGGTCCATCGGCTTATTCAGCTCTCTCTTATTTACCTGATGGGAACATTGGAATTTTGTGGGAGAGTGGCGAAATACTTCCCTACGACCGCATCCAGTATGCTTCGTTTAATGTGGAGTGGGTTGAAGCTGAACCAGATGATTCTTAGGGCTAGTTTTTTTAGTTGTGTGGCCGAGCCTTGTTGGGGCCTACTATGGTTCACTATTATTTGAATATATGGTTTAGTTCGCCTCAGTTATTCCCTGCGCTACGGTGGCTCCAGTGGATTGGTAGTTGAAGCTTGAACCACTTGCAGCTACCGGGGTGGGGGGGGATTGGTTTCCCTCGCAGTGTTGATTCCATTTCGACAGCGCTAGACCGCTTACTGTCTAGGGTGCTAGGATGCCGCCGACTTCCTATTGTTGAGTACTCGCAGGAGCCTAATTGATGAAATTCTACAACTACTTTTCGGAGACTTATTCGGTGGCCCGTAACCGTTTCAGAGCTCTCGCGCAGGCTCGGGGAGGCGTTGTCGAGAGCCACGATATTGGGCTTACGGGCCGTGACGGTGCATCACTGACGCTTGATGTTGCTCACTTTGGTTCTCGAGAGGCAAGCAAGCGGCTTCTCCTATCGAGTGGTACTCACGGTGTTGAAGGTTTTTTTGGTTCCGCCGTGCAGCTCGCATTTATGGACAATGAAGTCGAAAAGCATATAGGGGACGCCGGGCTTGGTATCACTCTGGTCCACGCTATCAACCCCTTCGGTTTTGAGTATATCCGCCGTGTTAATGAAGACAACACCGACCTAAACCGCAACTTTTTGCTCGAAGACCAAGACTTCACTGGCGCCGACGAAGCTTATAGTCAGTTTGATCCTGTTCTTAATCCCAAAGAAGCAGAGAAGGGTATTGAATTCTTTTTTGCTAGGGCAAGCTATTACATCGCGCGCTATGGGCTTCCAGCCCTGAAAAATGCCCTGGTTTCCGGGCAATATGCGTATCCACAAGGCCTCTTCTTTGGAGGCCATGGACCGAGCCGAAGCCAGGAGATTCTTAAAGAGAACTTGCCACGCTGGACCGATGGAGCAGAGAAAGTCATTCACATCGACTATCATACGGGACTTGGTAAGTGGGGTAGTTATGTACTGGCCAACGCAGACGCACTGGCTCCAGACGAAACCGCTTTTTTGCACGCAACTTTTGGGGCCGAGTGGGTTGAAACCCTCGACCCCGATGGGACGCTCTACGAGATTCGGGGTGCTCTGGGCCGCTGGTGTAAGGCGCAGCTTCCCGACAAAGACTACCACTGCATGCTCGCTGAGTTTGGAACCTATCCCATTCTTTTCGTTATCGACGCCCTGCGTGCCGAGAACCGAAACCACCATTGGGGTGCTCCCAACGCCATGCGCAGCTGGATGTCGAAAGTTCAGCTTAAAGAAGCGTTTGCTCCCCGTTCGCGCGGATGGCGAAATCTCGTGGTGCAAAGAGGAATTCAGCTTTCAGAGCAAGCCATTCGCGGTTTGACCGGATAAGGGGAGGGACCTTGAGTCGGGTGCGGCTTTTGGGGCGATAACGGAGCCTTATAGGGTTTCTTAGCTTGAACGGACAAGGCTTTTGGTTTGGGGCTTGGTTTGTGCTGGGTTGCTTTTTGCCATGGTCATAGGTGCTAAGCCATACAAGGCTAGATGAGCCGATTCCTCTACTTCAAATCAAATTTTAGTTTTTCTCCTTCGATGCCCCATAAGATCTTGGCCTGGCAGTACGCTTTGAGCGAGGGGATTGGGGTAGGGCTCGTTATTTCTCGGGATTTTCACCTTTCGCCCGTCGTTTTCTTTAGCTATGAAAAATGGGGTAATGGGGCAACCTTTCGTTTGCTAGGTCGATAACTCCATAAGTCACCGCCCTGATTAAGCTCTATTAGCAGTTAGGATAGGCCATGAATATTGACCGTACCGGAGTCTCTGGGAGGTCACCTACCCAAGGGTCAACAAGCAATCCTTCAAAGGGCCCGGCTGTGCCGGCTTTTATAAACTCCACGTTCTTAAAGTCCGTGCAAAAGGCCACACAACTCTCGTTTTTTGACGATGACCTTAACGAGTTTTCTCACGAAAAGGTTGGCGGAGTCTTCAACCAGAACAATTTGCAACCCGCTAGTTGTTCTAAAGTAGGGCAAGCTATTGCTGTTGGGGCCATCCACCGAAGTCTTTTGTACCCCCTTGAGTTAATAACCACGCGCATGGTTCTCGATGACTCAAGTAAAGGCAATTACTTTCGGGGCCTTCCCACCTCCGTGGCCACTGGTGCTATCGGAAAAGCGGCCTCGTTGGGAAGCAACAAAGTGGTACGAGATTGCCTTGAAACCAGCAATGTTCAGGGCGCATCCCTTATTGGCGGAGTCGCCGCAGGAGCGGTTGAAAGTGCACTAAATCCACTGAATGTAATCTCTCAGCAGGCGAAAATGCTACCAGGAAATCAAGTGATTCCGGCGCTAAAGAAAATGTCATTGGCTTCTTACTACAATGGCGGACTAGCCCTCATTGCAAAAAATGTTTTGGGCGCTGCCATTTGGTATCACGGCAATACGATGGTGCGAAATAAAGAAGACTCTCTCGGTGTGGAAGCCGGAAAATCTGCGGGAGTCTCTGCCGTAGCAAGCGCCGCAAGCTGGCCCGCCCACGTGATGCATATTCAACGGATTGGCGTTAACGGTGTTTCGCCTTCTTATGGCGAGATTGTGAAAACGGCTTTCAGAAAGGGGCTTGTTTGGGGCCTTAAACTGCGTGCTTACTTTCCAACGGGTTTGCTTCGGGTGGTATTGAGTGGGGCTATTCTCGGCCCTCTTATGAATCGTTTCAACGAGGGGAAATAGAACTTCCATCCCAAAATACTACACAATCTCATTGGTGCTCGTTTAAGTGAGTGCAACAACCCATAAATCTTTAAATGCCCCAAAGGTGTTTCGTTCTGGATTTCCTGCGGGCTTTTGACGCCACCTTCAATTGGGGCTGATATTATCTGAGGAGAATTCTAATGGGAGGGCCGTGAAGTGCAGGTGTTATTTGCTAGCTTCGAAGGTATCGGTGGTAGACCATCCGCGGAGCAGTTGCTTTTGCACCTCTTGTTGGTGCACTAAACTTCTTTCAATGGAGTTTTCATCAGTCATCCGCCGGGCTGCGGCCGATTTGGGACTAAGATGGTCCTTAGCGGCGATGGAGCGAACGTTGATGGAATCTAAGTGGCGGGCCTTTAGGGCTCGTTTTACGAGAGTCGTTCCTCTTTTTAGATGAAATCGCTCAGTTATCACTGCGACTTCGGAGACCCCTAGTGACTTGAGAATAGGGGCTGAAAACTCTGCATTTTCGACGGTGCTATAGGCTTGAGATTCGAGATGAATACGTTTGGGGTCAATGCCTTGCTCGACTAGCCACTTTTGCATTGCTACGGCTTCACAAGGACCATAGGGGTTGCCCCCGGAGACGATTATGGGAGCAGTCGGATCTTGTTGGGCGACACTTAAAGCTTGCTGCAATCGGCACAGGAGGCCTGGTCCCGGCGTGCCATCGGAGTTAACGGGGCATCCCAGCACCAAAATCGCTCGGGTGGGATTTTTGTCTTTGTTTGAGAGCGGGGCATTCCAAGCTTGCAAGCAGCTGGCGCCGAAGCTCCGCATAGTCGATAGTACCATGACCCCAATATCGGAACTTGGAGGCTTTTGGTGCGTCTTTTTGTGGGGCACGTATCGGGGTTAAAAAAAGAGTGGGCATTGATTGTTTGGTGTTAGCTAAGTGTTTGTTTTGTTACATTATTTGTCGCAGACTACGAATGCTGTCTTTCGCCATTGATTTACGTTGAAGTGCGATGTCTGGTACAGTTTATGCGTGGGTAAGGGCCAACTCTAGAAACTTCATGCTCCAATAAATGGACCGGGTCTTCTAATTGCTTGAGGGAAATGGGGGAGGGGATGATTGTCGAAATACTCCTGGTTGCGTCGACATTGATAGGAGCAACGTGTCACCAATACGATGGAAAATGCAACGACTGCGTACAAGCCAAATTGTCTGAATTTCATATTCTGCCTAAGGAGTGCATTTACGCTGGATTTGTGTCGAGAGGTGAAAAGAATGTCACCACGGGCCGTTGTTACAAATGGGGCGGGAAAACCCATCGTTTGCATTCGCGCGAAAAAGGCTGGATTCGCACTCCTGAACAGTGTGCTTCACTGGCGAGTGGGGGCCCAATTAAAGAGACCCGTGAACCAGTCAAGGGTGAACCAATTATAACAACCGGGTGCTATCCTGCGGGTGCGTCGAGCAGCGCGCCAAGAAAAGCAATACCTGGTTGTTTTGTTGCTCTTATTGATTCGACGCGAACGCGCGCTTGGACCTCCATGGATCAAGCCGATGCACGATGCAGCAAAGAGCACCCCCATACGCTGCGTACCCTCGACCGCTGGGCTGAACTTGTGTTGAAAAAGTCTGGGAGCTCTGAAGTTGTTATTGTGAATTCTAACTTCTTTTATGCCCCAGCCAGGGGATTTAACCCCTACGCGACGAAGTGCACCACTGTTCATGGTTTGCTCTGCAGTAATGGGAAGCTTATTAATGACAAAATTGAGCCAGGACACAAGGAGGATATCGCAGATTCAGAGGCGAATACGACTCATAGTTTGGCTATCGCCAAGGACGGTACGGCCCAAATCCTAAAGCCAAAGGCAACCATGACGACCTGTAAGGATTATCAGGCCATTGTTTCAGGTTATCGCCTCTTGGATTCGGGCCGCATCGTTGATCTCTCGGCGAAGGACCCAGGCGAGAAAACTCCAGCAAAGGACCCAAGGCTGCGTTGGTATCATTTTGTTGAACATGATGAGGCATTACCGAGAACCGTGGTGGGCATTAGGGTGGATGGAAAGTTGGTTATGGTGGCAGCCAATAATGGCAAACGGTCCAATAATTTGACTGTCTTAGGGGCAGCTAAATTACTGCAAGAGCTAGGTGTCGTTGACGCAATCATGTTGGATGGAGGCGGTTCTAGTTATCTTTTGCACTTAAAAAAGGGGAAAAAAGTGCAGTCAACCTTGGCGTCGGATTTTGCTCAGTACCGCGAAAAAGATAAACCGGTGATTGAAGAGCATCTATCTGGTTGCGAACAAAAGAAGGCTTGTCGGCCATCAAGTCCACTACCATGTACGGCCGGGCTCAGATGTCATCGGCCAGTTCCCGCATTTTTCGCTTTCACACCTCTGGGCCTCACCCCGAAGCAGAAATAGTTGCGAAATATCTAGTTTGCATGACGGTAAAGTGCGTCCACTTGGGACAACGAAAACGAATGAAGTAGTAACTCGGTTGAGACTTCGTTAGTCACGAAGTATATTGAGTTTTGTCTTTGGGCTCCCGTACGTTCTCTAAGAACTTAAATTTCGTACTAAACGCCATTGGTACTTTGGAAAAACCTCGTTTGTAAGGAGTTGGCTTCGGCCTATCTATGGGGGGATTCACGATTGAGGACCGAGAATATGCCGGATGGGGATCCCAGTAGATTTTCCCAAAGGAGTTCGGATGGTGGTTCCGGTCTGGGGTTAACCTTTTGGATAGAACTCGGATTGGGGGCGCGTATAATCGGTATCGGTATGGATCGGCCTGTGCAACGTCATTGCCACCTTCGCTTAGTTGTTGCAAGCTGTCCTGAAAGCTTTGGAATTTTAGGGCTCCATGTTTTCTGAAGTTAACGTTTTGGAAAAAATGGTAAGAGAAAATGAGTTCAATTAGGCCAGGTGTGTCTCGAATCTCTGGAATTTTGGGTTGTTTTTGTTAATTCCTTAATTGAATTAAGGGGTTGTGCTACTTAGTGTTTTTTGGGCTTCAATTATGGCCACTCGCGTAGGCGAGATCGAGGTATTTTGGTCTCGCCTTGAATCCTGCTATGGTTATTGGTGTTGTAGGGCGCCGCAAGAGCTGCCTGTCATTTGAGGGAGGGATAACAATGAAGCATATTTTGATAAGCGCAAGAGCGAGGAGTTGTTTTACGGTGTTGGGCCTAGCACTCTTAATGGTCTTGCCAAATACTGGGAATGCAAAGAAATGTTGTCCGAAAGATAGCCCACCATCTCCGTCGGATTATATAGCTCGAATCGAAAACCTCGAAGAACTCGTCAAGAAGCTTCAATTGAGCTTGAAAAAAGAAGCAACGAATCGAGTTGCGGCTACCACTGCTCTGAAACTTGCGCTTGGACGAGAAGCCCAAAGCCGAGTTGCGGCTACCACCGCTCTGAATCTTCGGCTTCAACAAGAAGCTATAAAGCGAGAGGGTATGTATGCTTCTATCCAGCAGAAGATAGAAGGAGGAGACAGCGAGGCTGCAAAAGCGTTAAGTGATGCCGTAGAAAAACAGGAGAAGGCCCTTCGAGAAGCGACTCAGACACTGAAATCTGACATTGCGACAGAGACAAGATTGCGAACGACGGCTCAGGAAGAATTTAGAGACCAACTGGCTAACGAAACGCAGGCAAGGCAAGAATTAGAAACAAACATGAGCCAAATGGTAACGCAAACAGAGGAGAATACTCAAAGGAGCCAAAAGAACCAAGAGGCCATCGTTCGTGCAGAGAGGGAGGTTCAAGGCAACACTCGTAACATTGCAACAAACCAGTCGAGCATCTCTGCAGCCACTACAGAGAGAAACGCCAATACGGCTCGCATTGCCACCGCCAACGCCGGTGTTCAAGCCAATGAAAAAGCGAACAGGGCCAATGCGGCTCGCATTACCCAAACCAAGGCCGCCGTTCAAGCCAATGAAAAAGCGAACAAGGCCAATGCGGCTCGCATTACCCAAACCAAGGCCGCCGTTCAAGCCAATGAAAAA
>CAXGXL010000098.1:0-9078 GCA_964013555.1 uncultured bacterium | reverse complement strand
CCCCGAATAAGAAGGAAAAGGGAATAACGCGAAGGCACAAGCACTACAAAAACTAAAAAGCTTAAATTTAAATATCTTGCTTCGCGAAAAATATAGAGTCTTATCGCTTTTAGGAATCATTAACGCTAGAGACCGGGAACTCTCACCTTAGCCATCTCTTCACCTCGAAAGAATTGCCGAGCCTCATTGGGGCATGAGCATTAATCTTCTTTATTCTCTGTTTCATTCTGGAGCTTCTCGAGAGCAATTCCCATTGCCTTTTCGAGTTCAAGCCAAAATCCTAAAGTCTTTGCAAATCGACTTGCCGGCACCCAAACTGCACCAGCTTTCTCAACACCAATCCAATTACCCAACTCATGAGAGGTTCCAAAGATCCACCCATCTTCTAACTGCTTTATACTTCGCTGAGCCAAGTCGCTTGCTGCTACTGCAATTCCAGCGCCCGAGCGGTGCATACACTCTCTGAGCTTTTCCGCAACCCTATCGGTACCGATTTCCAAAACACCGGCGCGCCTTGCCAAACCCAAGGTTTCTATAATGCGCTGTCGAGCCAAGCCTAAAAGGCGCTCGAGCATATCAAGCTTAGGTTCTTGAAGTTCCACAGGTTCTTTGAAAGCCCGACTTAATCGTCCCGAATGCAGGCCAGAAACACAACCAGCGGTGGGACAAACATGGGCGCCGCGCCCTTTGCCTCCCCTACCAAAAAGCAACATTCCATTTTGGTGGGTGAATTTCAGTAGCTGGGATGATGGAAAAATTTTTCGGCAAACCACACAAGAGCGCTCTGGTGCCTTCAAGCTCGAAGCTCCGCTCGAAACAGAGCCGCTTCTCTTTGATGAAGCGCTACAGAATGTTGTGTGTTGCCAAACCACTTATTGTTCCTCAATCCGCTCACTCTGAGTCAATCAACAGCCGCGTTAAACGCCTGCTGATTGCTCCGATTCAGCCGTTGCCTCTTCCCCGGACTCGCCAGCATCCTCCATCACTTCGGCTTGTGGAGCTTCCCCGGCTTCAGTCTCCGTATCTCCACCTGAATCAGCGGGTGCTTCTTGCGTATCTTCAACTTCTGCATCGTCACCAGGCAGCTTCACCACCCCATCAACTACTTGGATTCCATATTCTCTTGCGGTCTCCCGAATCTCATTTTCTTCCTTCAACAACTGATTTGCCGAATACCGAAGTTGCTTGCATTTCTTATCATTTAACTCGGTTTTCTTAGCCAATTCATCGGCATCCATTTCAGCAATCTCTTCAGGAGCCTTAAAACCAACTTTAGCCAAGGCCTCATAAGCACTTTCTCCAACCCCACGAACGCTTTGCAACCGCTGGTCATCGGACTTATTCAATAAGTTTGCTAAAGCCCTCGCTGCCGCCGCTGCGCGTGCAGAATGCTCTGATTCAGCTCGAAGCCGTTCCGCCTCGAGCTCCTCATTCTTCGCCACAACCTTTGCACTTGAGATTGTAGAAGCCAGATTTTCTTCAGAAATACCTGGAAATTGGAGTAGATATTCACGGTCGGTGCCAACAAATTCCGCGGCTGACCGAATTCCGTGATTATAGAGTGTCTGAATAAGAAACTCATTGCACCCTTCCACTTTGCTCAGACTTGTCCAAGCTCGGTCGCGAATTTCCTGAATTCGAGTCTCAGAGTGAATATCCAATCTCCACCCACTAAGCTGACTCGCCAATCGCACGTTTTGGCCCTTGCGCCCGATCGCCAACGACAACTGGTCATCGGGAACAATGATCTCCATAGAACGGTTTGCCTCATCAATAAGAACTCGACTCACTTCGGCTGGTTGTAATGCGTTGCAAACAAAGGTTGCGGGATCTTCGGAATAAGGGACAATATCAATTTTCTCCCCACGAAGTTCTTGTACAACCGCTTGTACCCGAGCCCCCTTCATGCCGACACAAGCACCTACTGGATCTACATCGCGATCGGTTGAACTAACAGCAATCTTCGCCCGTGAGCCAGGCTCCCGTGCTGCACTTTCAATTCGAACAATACCTTCGTGAATTTCTGGCACTTCAACTTCGAAGAGCTTAATTAAAATCTCAGGACTAGTCCGCGATAAAACAATTTGAGGTCCCCGCGAATGTTCTTGAACTTCGAGCACATAGGCTTGAACTCGATCAGAGGTTCGATACGACTCGCGCGGGCACTGCTGGCGCACCGGTAAAATTGCTTCAGCACGTCCGAGATCGACAATAAGATTCCCTCGCTCAAATCGTCGAACGATGCCGGTAACCATCTCGCCTTTGCGATCCTTATACTCGTTAAATACAATATTTCGTTCCGCATCACGAATTCGCTGGATAATCACCTGCTTTGCAGTTTGAGCAGCAATACGCCCAAAACTACGGCGATAGGTCTTAAGCTTGAGAATATCTCCATATTCCTCATCTTGTTCCTGCGCCGCATCAGCATCCGTGCTCAAATAATAGATAGGAAAGACCATCTCATCGCCGTCTTCAACCTCAATATCCATTTCAAGGCACTCCGCGAGAGAGATTTCATTGAAGGTATCAGTAACTTCCTCAACAACGGTTATAGTTTGGCTTAAATCAACCGCCCCTTTACCTTCATTGTACTCAGCCATGAGGTCCCGCTCAGACCCAAATGCCTTTTTGGCAGATGCGAGAATCGCTTCTTCAAGTGCGTTGACTAAAATGCCTCGGTCAATGCCTTTGTCTTTACTTACCTGATCTAAAACTGAACTAAGATTAGTATCCATTTGAATACGTCCTCCTGGGCCGCCTCCTTCTGAGGCATCCCGAGTCATGAGTTAGAATGATCCCTAATATTCAGGAATCACTCGCGCACGAGAAATCAATCCATACTCGATTTCGAAGGCTTCTCCTTCGACATCTATTTGAATTGCTGAATCGGTAGCGCTCAACAATTCGCCCGTGAATTTATGGCGCCCGCCCGTTGGCTCTTTCGTGGTCAATTTCGCTTTAGAGCCGACAAAACGAATAAAGTCCTTTGGCCGAGTCAAAGGCCGATCTAGGCCAGGAGATGAAACTTCAAGAGTATATTTCCCCTTAATGGATTCATCCAGACCCTCTGCATCTAGAACATCGCCAACCAAATGAGAAACCGTGGCACAATCGTCCAACGTCACCCCACCTTCTTTATCTACAAAAAGCCGCAAAATTTGGGAACGTGGAACAAATTCGACCAAAATTAAGTCGTAGCCCTCCGCCTCTAACAATTCAGAAAGAGTTTCTTGAACTTTTTCAGTAAAAGCAGACACTTACCATTCTCCAAATCCGGGAAACTCCATTGGAGTTTCGGCTCAAAATTCACCCCAGAGTACAAACCACCACGCTGCGACCTCCAACGGCCCGCCAAAATCTTCGACGTAAACCAGAATAGAGAGCGGGTTCAGGACCCACTCAGGAGGCGAGCTAGGAATAGCCTAGACTCGAGAAGTGAACTTGGACCCAATACTCTTAGTAGTAGCCTTTGTCAACTAACCGGCGGTTCAGGAGTAGAAGCACCGCTTGCAAGAGATCATTGTCCGAATCCAGTAACCCCTTATTTTTTTTAGCCACAAATTCAATCAATTCGGCCGGGTCGTCAGTTGTAGCGCTTGCTTAACAAGAAGCGCTACATCACTCTCAGAGGGTGCAGCCTCAATAACCCGCCTACCAGCATCCTCGGCAACAGCACTTTGAAATCCAAGATTCACCAAGGCACTGACCAAATCGTCCAATAAAGAGCGTTGCTCCAGCCTCTTTTGAGCGCCCTCGCCCCCAGCCGGAAGAGCGGGTAACCTATCTTTTAGTTCAAGCAATAATTTCGCGGCTTTCTTCGCACCTATACCGGGAATTTGCACCAACAGCCCTTTGTCCCCCCGAGAGGCTATGTCCACCAACTCCTCCGGCGAAAACATCGACAAAATAGCCAACGCCATCTTGGGGCCGACCCCGCTGATCCCGATCAAAGATGAAAAAACGTTGCGACGAGAGAGATTACTGAACCCATAAAGCCTAAGAGCATCTTGAGTGGCATGGGTGTAAACTTGAATTTTAACCTCGGAGTCAACTCCTGCGATATGAGTCAAACAAGAAAGAGGCATCGCCACCCCGTACCCCACTCCGCCGCACTCCACTACGACTCCTTCGGTGTCCTTGTGAATTAAAATGCCTCGCAAGCTAGAAATCATAGTGGTTCCTTTATCAGACGACTCGGGCCCGCTGGGCTCGAACGTCCATTGTATTGTCCGTGGCACATAGCAATAGCCAACCCATCACTTTCATCTAGCCCAAAAGGCCCCTTGTGCCCCAAGAGCAGCTTGACCATATAAGCCACTTGCTCCTTTTGAGCCTGTCCAGCCCCGGTAAGGGCTTGCTTGATTTGGGTGGGGTTGTATTCGCCAATTTCAAGGCCAGCTCGGCTCATCGACAAAAGAGCAACGCCACGGGCATGACCTAATTTCAGAGCACTTTGAGCATTTTTTGCATAAAAAACTGACTCAATAGCTCCTAAGTTAGGCTCGAATTGTTCAATAACACGCTCAAGATGGTCGGCAATTATCACCAAACGCCGCGCCAGGGTCTCTGCCTTGGCGACAATAGTCCCAGACGAAACGTAGGAATAACGTGTGCCTCTAGCATCAATGACCCCCCAACCCGTTTTATGGGACCCAGGATCGATTCCCAGTATTCTCACCACCAATTAGCTCCCCAACTCTTAAGCCCGATATCCCTAAGGATAGATTTCACGGCGATACTCACCGTCATTGGTACTAGGAGACACCGACAAATTGAAGCACCCAGTTATTTCCGATTGCGGCTGCTGAGTCGGCGTATCAAATGCCAAAAAGAACCTTCCACTGATTTGTCCCACTCCTGACCCGGCATCAACAGTGGTCTCTAGGATTTCTAATTGCCCAGGATAGGATTGAATCACATCGCTCCCGGCGGCGGCAACTTCATTTTCAATTGGATTGAGGCTGTAGACGCCGTCTTTATTAAGGTCAACCGCAACGCCGACACGAACAATAAATTGGGCTGTTGAATCCCAATCGCCCCCTTTATAGGTTCTCGGCCCAGCCCGCATAAAACCCCAGCCCACCGGAGCCTGGCCATTGGCCATATCGATATAGCCAAACTCCCAAACAATGGCACGCCCCTCCCCCAAGCTTCCCGTATCAACTAATGTTAACATGCGATCGTCAACAATCTGAGTAGCCACATCATCTTCATCAAAAATCCCCCATAATGAACCGCTTAGCTCTCCTATGGCCGTTTCACCGCACTCCAAGTCGCAACTAGAATCCGCAGTCGAGGTAAAACAATCTTCGCGGCAGCTCTGTTCAAACGCAAAGAGCCTTGGGGGTAATTTCCCGCGAACTCGAAATTCTCCAGCTTCACAGCGAGGATGGTCATCGCATCCCGCAAAAACTAGCATAGCCAACCCAATAAGAATCAATCGATACAACATAAATATCCCTTGCCGCTAAGCTCTTGCATGTCTAGGCCCTGTATTCGGCTTATGTCAAATCCACTCGCTGGGGCTAGCACACGCATAGCAAGCCAGCAAGTCAGTCAGTTAAGTTCTCGGCAGGGATGGGTATTTAAGCTGGTCTCCAAAACGTCTTTTGTCGCCACATACCAATGCCCCCTGCAGCGCTACCTGAGCCAAATGAGCAAAGTGGTAACCCAAAACCCGTTTCCCAATTGGAGAGGAAGATTGAAGCAAATTCTATCCACGGAGCCCTAAGATAGTATCCACCAACTCACAAAAACCCGCTCCTCCTCGCTTGTCCGCCACAAAGCTCGGGTAGTGATTCAATTCGTTCCAAAAATCCCGAATATTGGCCACCCCACAAGAATGGGTAAAAGCTGCAAACATCGGCTCATCATTCGGAGAGTCTCCGCAAAAGAAAAACTCACTCTCACTCTCATGGAAGTTAAGACCCCACCTGCTTTCAACAAAAGCTTGAACCATTGCTAGTTTATCGTAATCTCCAAACCACCCATTGACATGAATCGAGCTAATTTTCGCATTTGCCCCCATCTTACTAAAAATGCTTGCTATTTTCTGAGCCGCCTCCCTGCCTAGATCGGGAGGCTCTTCACAAAAATCGATAGCCAAATCAAAGAGGCGAGCAAATTGATCTTTGGACACCCGGCTACCTTGAACCTCCCTTAAAACGACCTCTCGAATCTTATTCAACCTATCTCCTTGCTCTGCGTGGGAATGATAAAGACGATTTAATTTTCCATCCTTTTCGAAGAAGCAAAGGGCGCCATTCTCCCCCACCACCCCCGCCACTGGCCACTGCCTCGCGATGAGATCACACCAGCCAGCGGGTCGCCCGGTCACCGGAACTACAGCTATTCCCGCGCAGTGAAGCCGCCAAAGGGCTTCATAAACCTCAGCCGACAACTTTCCTTGTGTCGTTAGAGTATCGTCAATATCCGTAAAAAGAATCCGGATATCCTTAGCAACCTGTTCTGACATGGTCTTTAGAGAATTCATCTCCAGCCCCAATCCTTTTGTTAAGCTCTCCTCTTCGAGGTTCTGGCGTCATTTGGAGGCCAGATAAGGGAAATACATTTCTCTAGCTCCCAACTCTCCTTTGGAGGAAGTAGTTCAATTTCGACTTCCGCCACAAAGGTACTGATAGGAATCGTAGATTCATTCACATCCCCTGGGATTTATCTAGAGTGACTTGGCCAGAAAATCAACGAAGAGCTCCCTCTTTGAACTGAGTCAGCCCCATACACAAACCGAAAAAACGGTGCATCGCCGTTGACCTCCAATTTTCAACCAAAGCAGCTGACCGAAGACTTTCGATCAAGCTGTGGATACGCCTTTGATATTGTGTAACAACATAGAGTCCTATGGCAAAATCAACCAATGACACTCAGGAGTCTGACTCATCCGTGAATATTGCCGCTACTCAAACCAAACCCAATGTACTTTGCGTTGACGACGAACAACCGATCCTCGAAGGCTTGAACATTCATCTGCATCGCGATTTCACAGTTACGACATTCGACTCCCCCAAAGCCGCCTTGTTCTTTTTAGGAGCCAACACTGAGATACAATTCCACATAATTTTGGCCGACATGCGCATGCCTGAGATGGACGGACCAACATTTCTACAAAGGGCCGCTCAAATTCAACCCAATGCCATTCGGTTACTTCTAACGGGACATAGTGCTCTAGAGGCAACTATCAGGGCCGTCAATGAAGGCAAAATATACAAGTATATCTCGAAACCTTGCCCCGCCAAAAAACTCAGGGAAATTTTCCAAGAAGCTCACAACGAATTTTTAAGGGTGGAAGCAGAAAGAGAAACTCTAAAAGAGACCCTTCGAAGCAGCGTTCAAGTCTTGGTCGAACTATTAGGAACTATCAATCCAACCGCATTTGGATGCGCAACTCGAGTTCAACGAACTGTCAAACAAATCTCCACAAATCGCTTTCAAAATACTTGGCAATTTGAACTCGCTGCACTGCTTTCCCAAATCGGGTGCGTTACTGTCCCACTCAATACGCTCAATAAGGTTACAGCCGGCAAGCCCCTCAGCGAAGAGGAAGAGAGGATCTTCTCTAACCACCCACGAATAGCAGAAAACTTCTTGCGCCAGATCCCTAGACTCGAAGAGATTGCAAGCATGGTGGCTAACCAACAAAAGCCTCCCCAATACTCAGCTCCCTCAGTCGAACTAACGATGCAAAACAGAGTTGAACTCGGTGCTCAACTCTTGCGCGTAGCAATCGACTTCGACCACCTCCTCTCCGGCGGCTTTTCTCACAAAGGCGCCATCGCCGAATTACAAGAACACCCAGAACACTACGATTCCAGAATTGTTGCACTTCTTGAGACGGTCACTATTCAAAGTACTCAGAAACAACCACGCTATGTTCATGCCCATGAATTGTCGAACGGCATGATTATTGACGAAGAAATTACCAGTCTCCATGGGGTCGTTTTAGTAAGCTCAGGAACCGAAGTGACTTTTCAAACTCAAAACAAACTGCGGCGCTTCGCAGAAAACGGAAGCCTCAACGAGCCATTTAGGGTCCTCATTCGCCAGTAATCCCCCACCAAAACAAATACTTTCCCCAAAACTCCTTTGAAGCCAAGCATCGAAACTCGAATGTTTCGCCATCGGGTTTACTTCGCACAATCCCGCTGCTAATGGGCTCTGAACGGAGCATTGTACTATGAAAAATATCCTCTTTGCCCTCGGAATTGGAATCGCGATTTTCGCGGTCCTCTACTTCCCAGAATTGCTACGCCTAGGTGAAGCCATCGTGCCCGCTGTTCTCGCCTCCATGATCGCTTATTTTGTGCTGGCTCGGCGTGCTTTTAAGAAAGTCGAGACCATTTTCGGAGCAGCCTCCCAATTTCTCCAATCCCCGCCCCCAAAATTCGATTTGGCCATTCGTAAAATGGAGGAGGCCTATGCTCTTGGGCCCTACCAAATAGGGATCAAAAGCCAAGTTGATGCCCAAATCGGTACCTTGTATTTTCTCCAAAAAGAATTCAATAAAGCGCTTCCCTACCTGCAGCGTTCCCTCGGATTCGGGCATTGGATGAGCGGAGCAATGCTCGCTGTAATCTACTACAAAAAGAAAAATCATGATGAGATGCGTAAGACCTTCGAAGTAGTAACCAAACGAGCCAAAAAACAAGGGATCGTTTGGAACCTATATGCCTATTTATTATGCCAAATAGGTGAAAAAGACGCAGCGCAGCAAATACTAATAACGGCCTTAAAAAAGACGAAGAATGACGCCAAGGTGCAAGAATCCTTACTGAATCTCCAAAACGGCAAAAAGATCAAGATGAAGTCGTATAAAGAGCAATGGTATCAATTCCATTTGGAACGCCCTCCAACTCAATATCAACAAGCCCAAGTGGGCGGCAAAATCTCAAAGCAACAACGCCGCGGGCGCTGGTAAAAGTACATTTCCTTAGAACTTATGATTTTCCCGATCCCAATGTAGGGAAAATCCCCGAAAAATTTCTTGCGTCTCCCCCAGGGCATGAATACTATGCTCCCCATCAGGTCGAGAAGTTGGCCGGTTCAAGTAGATGAAGACAT
>CAXGXL010000097.1:0-9113 GCA_964013555.1 uncultured bacterium | reverse complement strand
GCTTCACGCACTTGTCTCTTGCTGGGCTTCTAGAAGAAGCATGCGCCCCTTCAACAAGAACAAAAGCACAAAGTGCCCCTACCAACCACGATGGCAGTTTTTTCCAACTCTCGGCTACCCAATTCCACCTTTGAAGCCATAGCCCGTCGTTTCGAGTATCACTTGGCATTGACCTATTTCCCCACACGATTGGCCCCGAATAACTCCGCGGCCTAGCTGAGACCGCCAAAAGTCTGCCTATTGAGTCTGGACTATTTGGTGATTGGGAACAAGAAAAATTGCAGCTCCCCCAAAGCCCAAAGGCCGTCCGGTAAAAAGGTTCCGAAGCAAGCCTGGTTGGTTCAGGCAAAATCTCAACCCACCTTTTGACCAACAAATTTCCTCCGCGCTCGGCTCCCGCAAATTTTAGCACCATTTTGCCCTTATGACCGATACAGGTCCTAGGGCAGTTACAATTCTCTTTTTCCTAGACCGCGAGCCTGCATGAAAATCTCCAATCAATCCGCCTTGGGTAATGTCTCCCTCTCTCCCTCTGATAAATTACCTGGTGGCAACGCTCCAATCGATTCTGTTCGCACCAGGGTACGCTCCTTGACCAAACCGGTTGACTCCTTGAGCACCGCTGGTACGTCTCTACGAGAGATATCGGCCTCATTGATTCAAAAACATTATCGCTTCTCGCTACAACGCCGGCCATTTCCAAAAATGCTAACCAAAACAGGAGAGTTAAAGCCACTTCCGCGACTCGTCAAATCACCGACCGGCAGCCTCTCATTTGGCGCACGACCGCTAACCATTTCCGGCCGCTCCCTTGGCAAGGGGGCTTATGGCAACGTGTACGCCGGCACTTATAACAATCGCCCCGTTGCTCTTAAGATAGGGCGACTTCCTGAGTTAAAGCATCTAGACAAGATCCTATCAGTGAAAGAACAACTCAACCTCCCCATCGTCCCCCCCTACCCTATCGCAATCTCGGACGCCAAAGCCCCCAGCGGTATTGCAATGATGCCCCGAATGACTTCCGATTTGAAAACCTATCTTCGTCAACATCCAGAGCAGACAGACCAAAGGCGCTGTGAACAGTACCGCCTCTCAAGCCAACTTGTAGATTGCGGCGTCTATCACATGGACCAAACCCCTGAAAATTTTTTGGTTGATGACAGTGGTAAACTCTACTTATCCGATTTTGGATGCACCCGGGTTGACAGAACCCACCCCGAGCCCGTCTACGCCGCAACCACCCCGATAGAGGATGTACTCCCTTGCGACCACCCATTCTTAAGTGACAAAGTCACTTCGACCAATCCCCCCCGGGTTAAACAAGAAACGACGAGTTTTTTCCTCGATTTGCTCGCCACATTGCGTATGAGCTTTCGTCTCTTTTAGAGAATCCCGCCAGTTCTAGCCCGAACCATTCAACCAATTCCCCCAGATGACTCGCCATCCTGAGTTTTTGATGGCCACAGATAGTCAACTTGACTTCCCAACAATTGTAACTCCGCCTCAACTCTTCTCAGTTTGTTGGTATTAGTTTGAATTTCATTGGTATTTCCCAAGAAACCGCACGAGCTCTTCAGTGGCCTGCACTGACAAAACCACACCTCAAATTCTTTAATTTGTGAGATGAAACTGTGTCCAACATCTGAATTCAGTCGATACAACCAACATGCGAAACTCTCTTTCCGCAACACTGGGCACAGCCCAACCACTCTCGGATACAAAACCTTTGTCTGAAGCGAAACAAAGCACCCCGAGTCTGTACAAACTCCAATCAGCACCTTCCTTTGAAATTGATTCCAATCCTGATTTTTTCCAGGGCCCCGTCTTGATTGAAGAATGGGGCGCCAAGATCCCTCGAACAAAATCCCCCCAAACCCCTTCTGTGGTCAACAACGAACCTCCTCTTTGCTCTAATACAGAAGAAGCCTTAATCCATTCCTCTCAGAAAAGTTCGCCATACGCTCTCTTGTACAACGTAATTAGATTTCTCTCGAATTATCTTAAGAACATACCAGTTTCGTTAGTGAAGATAATCAAGACGCTTGTAGCCAAATTTCCCCGCTTATTGACCGACGGAAAAAGTTCTAAGCCTTGAGCACAGGATTATCTGTGGGCGTCTATCTAAGCGTAACCTACACCCATTACCCGATTAGCTATCACACGTGGACACTATCTAGCCGAAGGTCAGCTTCCTGGTCCCGAAGTCCTACGGATTTAATCGACGAAACACCTCGATTCTAATTCCTCAAAACTCTGCGGAGTTCGAACGTACAATCGAGCGTCCCTTTGCTGCATCTACTGCATCAAAAACCTCTTGTGCGGCAAACAACCTCTGCGTGGCAACGATTCGCGGTGTGAGACCAGCCTTATTGGCCCGTTCAGGATTTGCTCCCATCAATTCGAGAACGGAAGCAATATCGCCCTGCCCAGCCTTGACCGCCCACATAAGAGGCGTATCGCCAAATTTGTCTGGGTCATCCAGGGCTGCACCAGCGGTAATAAGCGTCTGGGTGATATTTAGCCGGCCCGCCTTTGCGGCCCAATGAAGCGGTGTCTCATCGTTGACACCTTGCAGGTCTTCCTTCATTCCATGTACCAAGAGCTCCTGCACACTTTCAACTTCATTAGATTTAATCAGAGCTTCGACGTGTTCAGGGAGAATACTCTCACCCAATCGAGAACGATGAGCCGCCTCGCTGGGTTCTGCAAAAAACTCCTTAAGTTTTCCCGCTAGGTCCTTTGGTTGACTCTCCAAGAGGGCATGCAAAACTTGGGTATCGCGTTTCTTTCGCGCATTTCTCAAAAGTGCGGCGGGGTCTGCATAGTCTTGCACCAGAGAATTACTCAATTTGGTTTCAAAATCTCTAAACCAATCGTAAAGCTCTCTCGATTCAAGTCTGTACTTCAAGCCCCTGAAGGTATTCTCTACCGTACAGTTTCCAACTCTTTGAGGAGCTTCAGCATCGTCATCGCGCATCATGCTACGACTCTCGACCAACTCAACGGGAAGACTCTTCTTCAAACCTTGCTTAAATTTGGCCGCACAACGATACAAATCTTCGGCATTCGTATTAGGGCTTGCATCGCACTCTAAAACATCCTGAACAAACGAAACCAACAGTTCCTTTCCTTGTTCTTGCCGCAGAAAGCTCATAGGAACATTAAAAGAACGACTTTGAACTTTGTCTTCTTCTTCACGCTGATGAGCCTGAAAATACCCTGCCCCTAAATTATCAACCCTCAAAGTGATGACCGGACAGGTCAAGGAGCCCTCTTTTCGTTCATATTCTGCGTCGGTATGAGCTAGGCTCAAATACAGAGCATGTCCAGGAAACCCAAGAGCCAGAAAACATTCCTCCCCTTTGGACTGTTCCATTGCTCGTTTTACCACAGAACGGGCTTCAAGTCGGGTAGCCTTTTGGGTCAAAACATCATTTTTTGTTATGGCAAGCACTGCATTACGTCGGGCGGTACGAAGAGCGTCAAGTTCTGCCACAATTTCATTGAGAAACAAATCCGTGATGGTATCCTCGCTAAGTCCTGAAGACGCTACCACCTCCCTGTGCGCTCCGGTTACCAGAGCTGTAACAAGAGCTCGTATTCGCTGTGGGAAGAAAAATTGCGAACACCACCCTTCCGCTTTGATTCCCAAGATCTTTCCCCCAAGGCCTTGAAGGTGAGTTGCATTCTTAATAACATCTTCGGGGTTGTTTAGTTCCTCCACATCCACACCCGTTAACTCAGCTACCAAATTCGAAATATCATCCTGCGACGGACTTTTATGAGCAGAAACAAAACCGGATATTTCATTTAGGACAGCGGAGTGCGTATACCAACTATCTTCATAGGAACCTTGTTCTGCGATTTGCTGGTCATATAAGAACTCAGCAGTGATCGGATGACCGTAAACCGCTGCAAGGTAGGCTGGAGTGTATCCCTCTTTATTATTCGCGAAGAAATCTGGCTTAAACTCAGAAAGAGCTTCAGCGACCAAAACAGCGCCTCGGCGAGCCGCCACGTGCAAGGGAGTTTCACCATCCTTGTTCGCTAAATGAATCAAGCTCTTATTTTGCTTCAGTTCATGTCGAATCTTCTCAATATCATACGAGCGAACGATATCGTGAATTTTGGCCTCCCTATGGAATCTCCTGAGGCCTTGTAAAACAGCCGTTGCAGAAGAACTCGATTGGGGTGTGGCCTTCGTGGTGCTGCCCCCTGCGGTTTGGTCAAACATAGAGGTGTCCAAGCCCCATTGACTGGACGAAGTAGCCCTCTTTGTTGGAGGTTCTACCAAATTAGAACCCTCCTGCTTTCTTTTGTTCTTCGCGGAATGGATCCCAAAATCTTCTACGCTTGGGGTACTAGTAGGTAATTTTCTTAGCTGGCTTAGGCTCGTTTTCATCATCAATCCTCTGTCATATGGGTAAAACAAGTGGAGACAGTCTATTGTCGAAGAGAATCCGCAATTGTTGCTTATTTTTCAGGTACTTTTGCCCAAAAAACACTTCCAAAGGGCTGGTTTTCTCTTGCGCATCGAAATTTCGGCTCGGAGCCACTTTTCACTGACCAAAAGAAGGCCTAGTCTGAAACGTAACAAACGGAATCTTAAAACTAAATCTAGCCCTTTTTTCCAGAACATTTTTTTTACTTGCTCAACAAAAGAGTGATTACCGCCGCCCCATAAAAACGGTTGATCAAGTTGGCAAAACGAGAGTAGGCAACGACTCTCAAACCCCTAAACGAAGGTCATCAACGTTAAGCAAATTTCACTAAGCTCTCACTAGTGGGCATTAGGCGTTGTCAGATTGGTCTTATTCAAGGTTTGTGTAAACTCAGAATCCAGGTGAATGTCCAATTGGGGAAACGCAATGCAGATATTGCCCCGTTTCAACTCTTCCCAAATGACCATCCGAAGCTCAGAAGCTTGAACTTCTCTATTCCAAGGGTTTCTAATCCAGACCGACACTTCAAAATTAATTGCTGATTCGCCAAAGCCCTTCAAAAGAACCATTGGCAGCCTTATAGAATCGCTATTTTCTAATCGCAGAGTTGCCCTTTCAAGAATTGATTTTACCTCCTTCAAATCCGATTCGTAAGCCACACCAACCTCAGCCCGAAGTCTAAAATTCTTATTGCGCATGGTAAAGTTCGTGACAGTGCCCTGAACAAGCTGGGAGTTGGGTATAATCATCTCTTCGTCATTTGGTGTACGCGCTACAGTTGACCGAATACCCATTTCGATAACTTCAACCATCTGGCCATCCAACTCAAGTATATCTCCAGGCTTGATTGTTCTCTCGACTAACAAGATAACTCCGGAAACAAAGTTCTGTGCGATATCCTGCATAGCAAATCCGACGCCAACAGCAAGGACCGCACCCGCTGCAAAAAGGGCACTTAGATTAATACCAATGGTTTGCAATCCAACACTGAAACCAATTGCAATAATGACATAATGACTCAGGCGCGCCGTTACTTGAATACTACCCGTATCCGCGATTGCACGCCGTTTGGCGTAACGTTCAATGGCTTTACCGACCATTTTTGAGATCAGGTACGTAACGACCAAGATCCCCAGAAACGTAAGTAAAGTTGCAACAGTGATCTCTGTTCCAGCTAACACAAAGAGATGGTGATCAAGAAACCGCTGTGTGATTTTAAACAAATGAGTTAGCTCCATCTAGAACCTCCTAGAGAAAGACTAGAATTAAAGCCAGTAGGTGGCAAGAAGACCTTTGAATTCATTGAAAGAAGTCGCAAGGACCTCGCCATCAAATTAGCCAATGCTAAAAAAATACACCAAAGTGCATAAAAAGTTTATCGGCCCCCGTCGGAGTCCTCCTTGACTTATGCTGTACTACTCGTACCGGCCAGCATTTACCACTGGTGCAAAAGGCAGTTGCCAGCCCACAAACAGATGCTATGTTGTAATAGGTGCCGTGAGTAAGTTGCCAGTGGTTTTACCAAAAGAGAACTGGAACAAAAACATGATTTTTGCACATAGCCCCAAGGACGGGTACCTCGTCCTGATTGCCTTGAGCAATCTCACCCTTCTGGTTTTTGCGACATGCAGCTTTGGCGTTGTCCCTCTGGTCCTCTCGCTCATTATGATAGCCCTTTTATGCTTTGCCGTTTGCACCAATTACCAAACTGTAGCCCACAACTTTCTCCACAATCCCTTTTTTCGTTCCCCTTTGCTGAACAAACTTTTCTCCATTATCAATACGATGATTTTAGGGGTGTCACAAACTCTCTACCGTGAACATCACATGCATCACCATAAATACAACAACGATAGGCAAGATCCGGCCACGGGAACCACACTAGACCGAACCTCTACTTGGCGATACAGTAAGTCACCCGACCACGAGGAGAACATATTTAGCTACGCATTTATTGGGTTCTTCAAACAAGACTTCATGTTTTTTGTGAATTCGGCCAAAAAGAAAAACACTCATTCGCAGGTCTATCTGGAAACGACTCTTTGGTTACTCTTCGTCACCCTACTAGCATTTATTAATTGGCGCGGTACGCTCTTCGTTTTCCTCCCTGCATGGTACCTAGGACAATGTGCAGCACTATTCGAAAACTATCTTGAACATCACGGCAGCATTCCAGGAAACCGTCAAACAGATTCAGTCAGTTGCTATGGTACATTCTACAATTGGCTGTGGTTCAACAATGGCTACCACCAAGAACACCATTATCGCCCCCAAATCCACTGGACGAAGATACCAAATGTGCAGGCGGAGCTTCCGCCCCCAAGTCACCGGCGTATTTGCAAAGGCGCCCATTGGTTCAACATCAACCCACCTCCACTAGAGTCCTACCCGCTCGAGCTCGGAGTGGTCCCCACCAAGAACTCCCCCAAAAACAAGGTGAAGTCACAATTGACCGAATAGAGCTCTCCTTTCATCTCGGAAGCCTAGGTCATCAGAAACCATTTTTTTGACCCTTTTACGCAAAATCCGGCGCCTTTGGTGCGTCATTTCTATGCACCCCTCCTCAAACACCTGAAATAGAGGAGTTTTCCAGCTGATTGATAACTGGCACGGCAAGTGCTTGGGAAAGGCTACACCCCTAAAGACAACTGAAGCGAGAAAACAAGATGACCCATGATGATTTGGTTATGAAACTCTCTTTGGCGACCACAGCCATGGTTCTCTACTATTTCTTGATGAAAATAGAAAAATCCGCCGAGGGGCGCCCGTACCCAGAACGTAAAAATTGGAACGCTAGAGGCTGGTTCTTTTTGTTTCTGAGCGCGGTTATCACACTTCCTTTCCCTATCTTGATTCATTCCTACAACCTTTTTGGGGGCAGTGTTTTCGACTTTAGTCACCTAAACCCCGTCGCTGGTGGTCTAATGGGATGGTTTGTATATACCCTCCCCGCTTATCTATTTCACCGAGCGTCTCACGAATTCACATTCGTTTGGAAATGGACCCATCAAATGCATCATGCACCGGTTAGAAATGACGCGGCTAGCTCTTCGGTCGTTCACCCGATTGAAAGTGTGGTATACGCCAGCATGTTTGTTTTGGTAGGACAAGCCCTTTTGGGCTTGAGCTTGCAAGCGGTCTTCGTCATGATTTTCATTATCCAACTTTACGCCTTTTTTCCGCATACCAATGTGAAAACACCGGCTTTTATCGGATACTTTATTCAAAGGCCAGAGGGGCATGTCTTGCATCACGCCCGCGAGGTACAAAAAGTAAATTACGGCGATTTCCCACTCTGGGATATGCTCTTCGGTACTTTCGTCAACCCCAAGGAGTATAGCCCAGAACCACTCGGCTTTGGTCAAGGCCGGGATGAGGCCTATATGGCTATGCTTAAGGGTAGAATCGTATCCTAATTGCAGTCGAAAACGATTGAAATAACCTCCTACCACGACCCGTGATTGGAGTCTGCCCCACTTAGTAGACCACATCGAGCCCGTGGTTCACCTACCGGCTTTCATCCTAAAGCTTTCGAGTAACCCCGCTCCAAATAAGCGCACAACTCCTTGAATTTTCGTCCGATAATCATCCACGAAATAGCCCCGAACCAATACCTACGTGAACGAAGGAATGACCATGCGTCGCCTACTGAAAAATCTAGGAATGCTGCAACGACTTAATAATGTCCCGCAAACAACAACCTCTAGTCTCCCACATGCACGCATCGCCCTCAGGCCTACTCCAAAGCCCAAACTCCCTATTCCCCTTCTTAAACAAACTTACCAAAACACACCTTTGCAGCGATTCGCCCCCTTGAGCACCGCTTCACGGTGCCATATTGCGCTGATGCCCCCAAAGTTGTTCCACTCGCGCGGGCTATCGTCCTCAACAAGCCCAGACAGAGCAGCATCTAATATCGTTTCTTCGAATTCAATACGAGACAATGCCAATCTAGATGGTCTACACAACAATCCATCCGATCCCAATCTAGGATCGGTAGGCACCCCATTGGTGCGCCACAGCCAGGCTGCCTTTACGGACGGAATCTCCGCTATCCCCACCGGCCCAGAACCACGCGAAATCTCGAATGCATTATTTAACGTAAGTCGGTTTCGACTAGATCCGCGAGGTCAGAGTCAACTCGCAACAGCCATGTGGCAGCTGGTAACCTCCCATACCATGGCTCTGTCTCCGGCATTCGAACGAAACGACGAAGATGCTAAAGCCAGTGACTTCATCAGGCTTCATGTACCCGCCGACGATCCGTTTTTTAACTCGACCGAAGATGGAGTCTCGATTCCTTTCGCTCGAACCAAGAGGCTTCCCCAAAGCGACTCCCAGTCGCAAACTACTTCCATTCCAAATCGATTATCGTCTTTCGTAGACGCTATCTCCATATACGGGAATCAAGAACGATCTGTGGCCCTTCGTTCTGGATCGAATGGCCTTCTTAAAATGCAAGAAGGCGACCTTTTACCCCAAAACACCTTTGGTATCAAAATGGGCAATAATAAAATGGTCCCGGAGAGTAAGCCCGAAGATATGATGGCAGCAGGCGATCCTAGAGCAAATGAGAATATCGTTTTGTTGGCGCTGCATACGGTCTTCGCCAGAGAGCACAATCGGCTTGCCAGGGAATTGAAGAAAAAACACCCCACCTGGAATGACGAG
>CAXGXL010000096.1:0-9117 GCA_964013555.1 uncultured bacterium | reverse complement strand
TCCGCGAAAAGGAAACCGAAACCCCAATGACTGGGCCGACTCGGCTCAAGACAGGAGCTTTCGATCCTGCCTTTGTCTTCGTCGTTCTATTTCCATTGGTTATCATCGCATTATCGTACGAATTACTAAGTGGGGAGCGAGAACGGGGCACCCTCGCGATGCTCTTATCGCAACCCGTCTCTCAAAGCTCACTCGTTTTGGGAAAAGCCAGCGCCCGACTGCTTCTACTTAGTGCTGTAACTCTAACCTTCGCGCTACTAGGCTTGTTAATAGGCGGAGCAGAACTTCAAGCAGAAGGAGCAATCCTGCACAGCCTTCTTTATTTCGCGACCTTGGTTACCTGGAGTATTTTCTGGTTTGCAACATCTATAGCCGTCAACTCCCGAGGGGGGACGTCTGCCAAAAATGCTTTGCTCCTTGTAGGAATTTGGCTGGTATTGGTCGTCGTTATCCCCGGTTTGGTCAATGTTGGAGTCGACTCGATTCACCCCGGCCCCTCCCGAATCGAATTACTTCATCAAGCACGTGAAGCCGCCCAGCAAGAAGAGAGCAAACTCACGGGACTCGTAGGGCGCCATGACGTCAACCCTCAAAAGGGAGACCTTGCTAAAAAAGTAGTCGCTGTAGAAGAAGCGTTGGCGAACCGGTCGGAACCAATCCTCAAAGACTTACGCGAGCAATTAGACAAGCGTCAAAAACTCGTTAACGCTCTCCGATTCATCTCACCCGCGATTCTGGTACAATTGGCTCTCGAGGATATTGCCGGCTCCGGATCCGTTCGACACCAACGATTTCAGAAGCAGGCAGACAAATTCCACACTACCTATCGCAGTTTTTTCTCGGAGCGGATCCGAGCGGGGCAGCAGCTACGATCCGATGATCTAAGTAAGATCCCCCACTTCAAGTTCGTAGAAGAAACGTCACAATCTCTGGCAGCCCGACTTGGCAGTGCTCTAGTGGGATTGCTACTAGCCACTTGTGGGCTCCTGCTTTTCGCCCAACGCGGCCTACGCCGCATCGGGCGACTTACCCGCTAATTATTGAATACTGATCAACTCAACATCAAAAACGAGCATTCCCGCTGGCGCTCCGGCTCGACCATTGTAGGCAAGTTCCTGCGGTATCCAAACACGATGTCGGGCTCCCACACTCATGTAGCTCAACGCTTCGGTCCAGCCCTTCATGGAAACGCGATTAACTGGAAAAGTAGCCGGGCGGCCCCGTGCGACGCTGCTGTCGAAAGCATTTCCGTCGGTGGTCCACCCTGTGTAATGAACCGTTACGACACTCTCGGGACCAGGCTTTTCTTTGCCTTCTCCTTTATCTAGAACCTTAAAGGCCAGGCCACTTTTGGTTTTGGTTGCATCCGCTGGCGCCGCCGCAACATCTGAAGGTGCTTTAGGAGTAGGACCAAGTTTTGGCACGCCAACCATCTTAGTTGCCCCTATTTCGGCCATCACTTGTTGATAAGATGCTACTCCTCCCTCTTCCCGATGACAGTGGTTGCGGTGACACACAGTAAACCCCGCCGGTGGATCTCTCGGATCAAAAACGATTTCTCGCGACTCCAACTGCTCTGATGTAGCCTCTGCAGGTGAACTCTTCTTCGAAGGCCCATCATCGCTCTCACTTTGTGTTTTCGAGCTGCAGGCAGCGGGAACCAATACAATGGCCAAAGCCAAAATCAATCGTCTATGCATTCTACTTCCTTTGGTCGTTCTCTAATCCGAGACTGACAGCTTTAATCCTCAATTCACTAAGGGATCAACCCCTGACTCTCCGCCTAAATACGTTTTGCCAAGCAATTCCGAGTCCCGCTCTGGCCCACCACGCAAAAACAACATTTTTTCAATAACTTAGCAAACATCTTTCCACCCTTGTCGTTTATGTAAGCCCTTGCCTAGTCGCTTTAGAGAGAGCATTTTCCCCTCTCCAATCCCCGAAATGGGAGGATTTTCCATGAAGATGACGTGAAATCTTCCCGCGCAACCTGGTAGCCCCTCCCCTGGTTCTGTGACATCTTGGTCCCATGCTCCCTCTTACCCAAGAACGTCTTAACGCTCGAGAGGCAGCCACCCATCCCCCGTTTTTAACGGTCCGATGGCATCATGCACTCTTTGAACACTATAAGATCGTCAACGAAAGGGCCTTTGCCAGCTATATCCCCCTTGGCTTTGAACTCGACCGCCACCGTGAGACGGCCTATATTAGCGTCGTTTCGTTTCGAATGATGGCCATGAAACTCTGGGGCGCTATCCCATTGCCCTTTCTTCACGACTACCCTCAAATTAATGTCCGGGTCTACATCCATCGCGATGGGAAGCCCGGTGTTCTATTCTTGCGTAACTATGTATCCAATCAGCTAGCCACATGGGGCGGTAGAACTCTCTACGCAATGCCCTACAAACACCAAACCATCAAGCTAACAGAAAATGAAAACGCAATTGGATACCAAGCTAACCTGTCTACGGCCCTGCAACACACCATCGAGGGTGTCCCTCTTGAACCCATTTCAGGCTACCAAAATGACCCAAGTTCTCTTCCATTTTTCCTTATAGAACGCTACCCCCTCTACTCCACCCGGGGAATCAGGCTCTGCGAATCCAAAATGGTACATTACCCGTGGAAGCTTTACTCTCTCTCGGTAACTCGCCGCTCACACGCCATAATTCGCGACCTGCTTCTCGAAGACATCGTCACTCCAACCCAAGAAGTCCATTTCTCCCCCGGGGTGAGTGTCAAAATGTGGGCTCCCACCATTCTTTATTAATCCCTTCAAAAAGCCCTGGGCGGTTTTGGGACTGCCATGCCTCGCAAATCACAAACCCCGCTTGCCCTAAGAGCCCAGGCCTTCACAGCAGCAATAATTCGTGGCTTAATAGAGAGTCACCCCATCCTACGAAACCGGCAAGAAAGAAACACCCCCATGCGACGATTTCAACCATTGGCTTTTCTCTTAATAGTTTGCCTTCTCTCCTGCAATAAAACGACGAATGCCTCGAGCTCCAAGTCGCACTCCCAGGATGGCTGGAAAAAACTCACTGCGGCTCAAGCCAAGATTATTGAAGACTGCGGCACCGAGCCCCCCTTTTCAGGCAAGTTCCTAAACCACAAAGAAAAGGGCACTTATACCTGCGGGCGCTGCGGCGCCCCACTCTTTAGGTCAAACTCTAAATTTGATTCCGGATCTGGGTGGCCGAGCTTTGACGCCGAAATTTCAGGCTCCCTACGTGAACTTCTAGATAAAGATGGCAGACGAAAAGAGATTCGATGCGCCCGGTGCGATGGACATCTGGGCCACGTTTTCAGAGGAGAGGGGCAAACGTCAACCAATACCCGCCATTGCGTCAACTCGTTAGCCCTTGACTTCACCTCGCAAACCCTAGGTGAAGCGTATTTCGCAGGGGGCTGTTTCTGGGGCGTAGAATACCTACTCGAGCAACAACCAGGAGTCATTCGAGTCGAATCCGGTTATATGGGAGGGCACTTAAACAATCCATCCTACCAAGAGGTTGTTTCGGGCAATACAGGGCACGCCGAAACCGTTCGCGTTCTATTTGACCCCAGCAAAACCAACTATACTAAACTCGCAAAGTATTTCTTTGAAATCCATGATCCAAGCCAAATCAATCGTCAGGGGCCCGACATCGGTACCCAGTATAGATCAGTCATCTTCGTCACGAACTCCCAGCAAGAACGCAGTGCTAGGAAATTAGCCGCCGCTTTAAAAACCAAGGGCTTTACCGTCAACACCACCATCCAGGTCGCTAGCGTCTTTTGGCCCGCGGAAAAGTATCATCAGAATTACTACCAACGTACCGGCAAAGAACCTTATTGCCACGAGCACAAGCCAAAATTCTAGTTACATGAGCCACCCGGCTCTATAGCCCTAAGCCCCAAGAACTGACCGAAATGTAAGTGCCATCACAAACCGCTCCTCACACCCCTAAATTCCAATACTCAAGGGATAGACAGCAGAATTGATTTTCGCTAGTTGCCCAACTTTTAGTAGATGATTCCCCCAGCAACTTCTCAAGGACGACAATGTTAGCGCGTTTTACCGGTCTTCTTATTTTATTAGCAATCTTATCGGTTGTTGTCATAGCTCTTCGATTTAATCGCTCTGAAGTCATGAAACAACGTTGTGCATCACAAGACATGGCCTACGATGGAAACAACGACTGTCGTGATTACACCCCAAGTGAACGCACCCAAGCAACCAACAACAAAAAGAATGCCGTGTCCGACCAACTCCGAAGGTTCTTTAAAGAATATTCGGGTCACTACCTAATTGACGTGGCCCCCAGAATTTCAACTCACCGAAAACCCCAAAGCGAGAAAAAGCTCCTGAGTCTTCAATCTGAGGCTGGCAAATTAATCATCGAGCTCAAGGGTATTGAAAAGGGCTCCCCCACCTTCTGGATGCGGCTCGATTACGAATCGCTCAAGATGCGCGCCGGAGAGCTTGTTTTGAATCAATTCGAAATTCTGTCGACTCAATCCCGGTCCAAAGGTTTTGGAAACTGGCAATGGCGAAATGGTGGCGCCAGTGACGCCCACTCTACTTTTATAGCAATGAGCATTGACGAAGATCTAACCAAACTCCATTTGTCGGGCTCCAACCTCAGTTTTTTGAGCGGGTCTGAAACGCCCAACTTCTCCACGACCGTGGCTCTGCGTACCAAGTTAGATAAGCCGCCTCAACAAATAGATAAGCCCGCCCCACCCAAACCCACCTCAGAAAGAAATGAGGTTCAACGGGAGCTCGACCCCACAAAGTCGAACCAGCTCTTCAAGGAAGGTAAGTTCGAAGCAGGTATCTTAGGACTTGAAATCGTCAGGTCACAGGGTAGCACTCCACACCATACCGAGCGCCGCACGAGCTACCAGCAGAGGGCATCTCGAAAAAAAGATAAACGCGCTAGATTCCATGACAAGTTACGCTCTAGAATGCGAAAAAAAACGAACCTTTCGGAATCTCAACAGCGGCGCCCCACCGTCTTAGGCACCACAAAACTAACGATTGTTCGCCAACAAAACGCCTTCATCTTCACCGTAAGAGGATCGCAAAGTGCCGGTTTCCCTACCTTCAAAGTAACCCTCAAAGCGGACGGCTCCCAAGCAAAATTTCGCAAGCAAACATCTAAAGGAGCCGACGTTGTCCCATTCTCAAATTCGTGGTTTGGCATTTGGGACGGGCTTTGTTGGAGCTTCACTGAGGAAACCAAATTCTGCATCGGCATCCTTGAGGATGATAGTTTCCTGATCCAACTCATTGAAGAAGAGTTCTCAGCTGTCCTCAATTACTAAATAGATTTTCTATCCGGTCGCAAGAAGCCCTTGCCACTCCTCTAAGCTACTTCAATCCATGCCATCTTTAAGGGCCATTGCCCGTCAGGGCTAGGAAAATCGCCTTCAAGATCTAGAAAATCAAGAGAGCGAATCGGGCGTTCTGCTTTTGCAGCGCAGCGCTCAAGAAGTTCACGGAAATGATCGCGCGAAACCGATGCCACGTTGTTCGTCACCAACATTTGCCCCCCAGAACGGGTACACAACAAAGCAGGCTTAAATAAACTCTGGTAATCACCCACCGTGTCTACCAATCCAAATTGACTTTGAGCATAGCGCGGCGGGTCCAATATAACCAAATCGAATTCACGAGAATTCACCTTCTTAAAGGTACGTTTTGCTCGACGTCCAGAGACACCAAGGGACGCATATTGTCGCATTATCGGGATTGCATCTTCATGAATCGTAACAAAAGATTCCGTACAGCTATTTTTGAAAGCATTCGTTTCACCTATTTGAAGAGCAGTCTTAGAGAAATCAACGTTGACAACCTCTCTAGCCCCCGCATCTGCTGCCACGACCCCCATACCACAGGTGTACGAAAATAGGTTCAACACACTTTTCCCAGAAGCCATTTTTCGAACATGGCGCCGTCCGGCCCTAAAATCCAAGAAAAGCAATGGGTCGACTCCTTGATGTCGAGGATTCACTTCGTAGCTAAGACCCATCTCGCTTCCATCAACTGAAAACGGAAGTTCAAGCTTATGCAAACCGTATTCCACCTCGCCCCTCTTTCCTCGATGATTCCAGACAGGGGTTAAGGTAAGCCCCAACTCTGAGCGCACAGTATCAGTTAAGATCGGTAAGAGACTCACGTCGATCGTTTCTCTCCACGTTTGAACCAACATGTAAGACCCGTATCGATCAATGGTCAACCCTGCCAACCCTTCATTAGTTCCATGAAAAAGCCGATAGCAGTTAGTAGCCTCTTTATGAAGGGTCTCCAACAAATCAATTCTTCGCCGCAAGGCTGGGCGAAATGAAGACTCAATAAAATCCAAATTCATAATGTCACCTAACTTCATCAAGGTAAGCGCGTTAAAATCCTATACTACTTCCAGCTAGTAGTGACCTCGTCGTACTTCGATCTCTCGCCCTCAAGAATAGGAAGCATTTGCTCATCCTCAAAAAGGTGGTACCGCGCAAATGCCAAAGCGTATGTATTCGTCGCGCTGAGCAGCACCTGATAATCTGTGAAGTCATCACTGCATCCACCTCCATTCTCATCCCCCACCGATGGCAAAACCTCACAGGTCAATATGTACGAGTGGTGTCCTCCCCTATCGTAATTCACCCGAAACGAACCAGCAGCATTCATTGCGGCCCAATAGGGGTCGCCATCGGTTTCGTTGGGGCTATTTCCATCTAAGCTAGCGGTCATATGCAAAATAGGAATGGTAATCTTTGAAACGCCACTCGGCCCCAAAAGTTCTGAATTTCCCGCAGCCATGGGCATAACAGCCTTGATTCTCGTGTCGTTAAAACCCTCGCGGAAAATATCAGCAAATTCAGGTGTCATCGTAGAGCAAAATTGTCCTTCCCGACTCGTTTCGCATTCCCCGATCGCTTCATCAGAGTATTTCGCCCCCACTGTGGCCAGACTATTGAACCCACCGTAGCTATGCCCAGCCAAGATCACGCGGTCCGAAATCTTACCACCGAGGGGGTCAGAGGAAGGCAACGCGTAAAGCCAATCGATCGTTGCTGAAATATCCTGAGGCCGCTTGATGAACATTTCCGTCGTTCGCGCCTCACCCACATTTTCAGTTGTATCACCAAAGTGGTGTGCACTCGCCACCACGAATCCATGCGATGCAAAATGCTCCATCAACCCATAAGCACATTCTGCAAATGAGGTCGTACCGTGGGAGTAAACAAGAAGAGGAAAATCGCTCGTTTCAATAAGTGGCGCATCCACAGTAGCATCACCAAAAACGACACCTTGCCGCCCCTCCTCCTGCGCAGGGTACCACACAACAACACCTATGGTTCGACTCTCGTTTAATCCTTTCGGCTGATAGGTTATGGTACTTTCACGAATGCCCACCTTGTACATCCCCGGACTCGCAACATCCACGGGATCGGGCTTTGCTTCTTCGCCACACCCTGATGGGGTAAGAAGAGCAATTAAAGCAAAAACAAAAAGAAACGGGTTAAGCATGTACATTTGAGACTCCTGGCGGCCCCCTATCCAACGACGCATCAGACGGCAAGAGAATACCCCAATTTGAGTACATCCCTTTTTTCTCTATTGCCAAAAAAGTGGCCCTCCAATTTTTTCCTATCAGCCATTTTGTTCGGCAAACTCCGAAATATTGCCCCACAACGAATGATTTTTCGCCCCCCCCCCTCGGTTTCAAACACAATTAGTCTAGATATCTCCTGGCATTGAGTTTGCTTGAAAGAAAAAGACTTATTTGCAACGCCATAGATCGTTTGAGCCAACAAATGGTAACAACGACGTACCTTTTTCTCTCACTTAGCACACACCCATAAAATCGTTCCGTTGCCCTTAACTTGGAAAAACTCGATTTCATGCTTGGATTGTTTTGACATCTCCACCTATATAAGGCTTTCCCAACCAGGATTGAACCATGATACACCACCCGAATTATTTTCTAGCTGCGCTAACACTCTTATCTTCACTCTTCTTTCTTTCTTGCAGTGAACCAGATCTCGCTCCTTCACAATGCGAGAGCGGAGAAACCCTAGAAAACGGCATCTGTATACCTATTTCCAGCGATACATGCGGCGATGGCAATATCACAGGACAAGAGTCTTGCGACGATGGCAATGCGGTCACCGAGACCCAATGCCCCTACGGTGATGCCACTTGTAATATATGTACTTCCAGCTGTGATGAATTGATTCTTTTAGAGAACGGAGAATACTGCGGTGACGGAATCACAAATTCAACTCAAGGCGAGAGATGCGACGACGGAAACGGAAGAGAAGAGACCGAGTGTCCCTATGGCACCCCTACTTGCACTGCTTGCACTTCAGATTGTCAGACCATTTTGGACCTCAATGGTTCTTATTGCGGCGACAACATCCTAGACCCAGAGCACACAGAAAGATGTGATGACGGCAACACTATAACAGAAACCTCATGCCCTAACGGCGACATCGACTGTCTAATTTGCACCTCAAATTGCCAAGAGAAATTGCTCTGCGGACAAAATTTGTGCAATCCCGCAACCCATTATTGTAGCGACGGTGTGTGCAGTGAACTGCCCGACCCATGGCCCTGCGAGGAAACAATCACCGGCCTCACGAGCAACGGTACCTTATCTGGGCCCGACGGGAGCAATGTTTTTCACGTCACACCTGGGGCTAAATTCAATATCAGCGCCACCGGGGTAAATTCATCAGGATGCGAAACGTGCCTGGTACAATATTACCTAGGCCTTTTCGCGGCAGCCTCTGGCGACCCGACCGACAGTGCTGAAGGTTGCAGCGCCCAACAATCTCTTGGAGACCACTGGGACAATCCCCTATGCCAAAGCTGCACAAACAATTGCCCTAACTCTTGTACCACGTCCGGTTCAAACGCTACGTGTCGCTGTGAGACATTTTACTCGACTTGGAACAACGGTTCTTATGCCTTTGAGTTCACAGCCCCCACGTCACCGGGTCTGTATTTTCTAGAGGAAGGAACTTCCCAGCACTATCGATGTGTAGGCAATAGCGGCGGTAACAAGCTGGGAGCAATTTGTGTTGGAGAAGCCGACGAAGAGCCGGAACCGGAACCGGAACCGGAACCGGAAC
>CAXGXL010000095.1:0-9131 GCA_964013555.1 uncultured bacterium | reverse complement strand
AAATGGAAGCAGAACTAAAAAAGATGCTCGGTGTTAACAACGTCATCTGGATCGAGCAAGGAATTTATGAAGACGACATGACATTTGAAGGGCCCATGCCGGGGCGAATTTATACACCGAATACCACAGGAGGACATATCGATGAATTCGCCCGATTCACGTCTGCTTCAACCATCGCTATTGCGCACGTTTCGGACGAGGAAATTACCAAAGAACGCTGCCCTGATCGCCGAATGATTCTAAAAGAAAATAAAAGACGATTCGATGCCGCCAAAAAGGTACTGGAGAACTCGCTAGATCAAGATGGCAAGCCTTTCACAATCGTCACGATGCCTCTTCCTGATCTTATGACAACGACTATGAATTTGTCGGATCCGTCTTTTCAACACATGGTTGAATTAAACTATAAAGAGGGAAAAGGCTTCAGCCCTGACGAGACCATTCGGGTCGGGTACGCCTCCAGTTATCTCAATTTTTTGATCACCAACCACTCCATATTGATGCAAACCTATTGGAAAGAAGGACTTCCAGATTCCCAACGTGACAAAGACAAACAAGCTCTCGAAACCCTGCAAAAGTTGTTTCCAACCCGAACAATCGTTCCTATAGATGCGAGCTCAGTCAATATAGGAGGTGGTGGAATCCATTGCATAACAATGCACGAACCAGATTTTGGCGGGATCGAATCTCACCGTTGAAAGGAAGGTACAGGCATCGCCGATAAAGTAGATCGGAGGCAAATATCCTTTAGCTAGCGTCTGCGTCGCAAAACAAAAGGAAGCAGCCCACCCAATAGAGCCCCTGACCAAGTCTTTAATTTGGAAACGACCCCACCAAAGGTATCGTTTGACGCCGAAACACCCAATGGTTCACCATCGACCCCAGAGGAACTCTCTGGACTTTGATCTTTAGGAACGGAATAACACGAAAGTTGGATATCACTATTTCCGACTGAGTGTTTGGGCAGCTCTTCGAGGCAACTGGAGACGCCGCGCGGTTTTCTTCTAACACTATAGCCTCCCATCAGATTCTTAGAGAAATGATCTCTGTTCCAAAATGAAGACGGCCACAAATCCCTTCGACCATCAGCGTGAAAAAAATAGTCACTATGAAAGACTTCCACTCCCAGCTTTTTCGATTTTTCGGCCACTGACGTATGATCAAGAGTGCTGGAAATTAGAAACTGACCTTCTAAGGAGCTTCGTTGCGTCGACAGCTTCTTGGCTGATGCTAACGAAAACGGAAGTCGACAACCAAAATCGCAACACGTCTCGATACCAAATGGCCGGCCCTCTACCATAAAAACACCATCGATCCCTGACGCAGGCTTCTTGAGGCTCAGTCCATTCAATTTGGGCTCACGGTACCGCACACCATCCGCTACGTCTCCCGGAAGCAGTTCACCCGCATCCCCGTTTTTGTGTTGACTATGAATCTTCTCGCCACCGTAATACACGTAAGTGGTGTTTCGTCCTTCGGTAAATTGATTTGACGGATCGGGCTCTTTTAACCATGCAACTGAGAAAATGAATGCCACCTTTGGGTACCGGCTGCTCAAATCCGCCATACGCTTCAAAACCACCTTTTTGGTGTTATGGGGCAAGAAACGATGGGTAACATCGCCGAGATGATTTCGTGGATGGGCGCAATAGGTGTATTCAGGAGCCACTAAAAAAACAGGTGCACTAGGCTCTGCCGATGCGAGGCGATAGGCATCTGCTTCCTTCGCGCAGTCGGCATGCAATCGTAGTTGCTCGTTGAGAGGACGGTCATTAAAAGTAAAAGCTGGCTTGGCATACGGAGTACCGGTAATCATTTCCATCAACGAGACATGATATTTCATTAAAACTTTCCCTGAGCTACCAACCAAAAACACATCGATGGAACGACTCTATCAATTACCAACCAACCTTCGAGACCATCGCCTTAGCCCCCAACGAGAGTTGCGGCGAAAAATCAGCATATACTTAGTTATTCTCGGAGTTTTTGACACGAAGGTGTGGTCTTTTTGGGAAAATCAGCGACAACCACTTAACGCCTATCCCCCCTTCACAACCGCACAAGAAATTCTTGTACTCGTTCAATTGGGAGACGGATTAATGTTGCCAAGTATTCGTTTACACTGATTTTCTAAACGACTCAGAGAATTCGCCTCCCCGGCTCAAAAGCTAGAACCACTAGCCACTAAGTTTGGAGGAGAGTCCTATGGGTCGGAAAAATAAAGCAACTTTCAAAGCAAAAGGCCGATCATGAACGTTCCAAACTCCGCCGCCTACAACGGAAAATCAACCATGATACAAGTTACTGGCAATCCGACAAATTTAAATACAAACGAATTGGTGGCCCCCAGCGCCGGTTCTTACTCAACCAATCCAACCAAGCCCGCTGTGATTTCAATCAAAGCAAATCACACGACTCCCTACAGATGGAAAGTGGTCAATGCCCCTAAAGGTATTGAAATCCAAAAGAAATACAAACGCAGTCCGAACTCAGCTAGGCGCCTAGGTAGAGGTGGGACCTTGAACTTCACCATCAAACCTGGCACCTGTAAGCCCGGTAGCTACCAGATCGAGCTGGGAAAATTCCGCTTGGGAAGTACAACCCCGGTTCGAACAAAATCATTCTTCATCGATGTTCAACCCAGTGCACCTGACGAAACAACAACTCTCTCAATCGGCGAATCTGCCACCATAGGCATACCTGCCAACTACAGCACCCCGTTTAAATGGAAAGTAATGAGCGCTCCAAGTGGTGTATCGGTAACGTCCCAATACAAATCGAACCCAAATCCCAACCGATTCATGGGCGTTGGGGGAGTTGTTGACTTCACCATTACTCCGCACACTTGCCCCCCAGGCACCTATACCATTCAATTGGGTAACTTTAGTTTGATGGATGATAGCCAACCATGGAATACCAAAACCATTCAAGTCACCGTAAAATAACTCCGTACCACCAACCCACAGAGCAGTTACCGTTTATGTAATTAGTAAAATAAATACCTACTGAGGCCCCTCCCCCCTCTTGAATTGCCTCCACAGGGCTTCTCTCTCCCCTCTTGTCCTAGCCCCATATCGTCTACCGCTATTAACCAAGATAAGATCGAAAAAGCAGGACAATAACAAGAAACCTTCACGCAAATTTGCCGAGGATTCTATTCTACCGTGAACTGCCGCCTCCCCGAATTTGAATAAAGGTTCTCCCAATGCGCACAGCTGCTCTTATGCCACCTGCACTTTCGTCCTTCCCAGTTTCAAGCACGGCGTGCCCCCGCCCTGCTAAGGTAGGCAAATCATCTCAAGCAATTGTACCGAAAGACGGATTTTCTCCAATGGAAGCCGGCCTTCCGCCAGCGGTTGTAGGAACCAAGATAGCGCTGAGCCCCCCTGCTCCGGCAAAAAGCTCTAAGGTAGGCTCAGCAAAGCCAACCTCGCTAAAGAGTGTAGAAAAGCCTCAAGCCACGAGAAAACCTCTCCAAAATCTTCCTGCCTTTGCGGAAGAAGGCGTCGATGCCATCCTCGAAATTTGGTCCAACCCGAAGTACTTCGGTGCAGAGGAATCCACGCTCCCTCCCCTCAGTCAAGAGCAACGAGCCGGAGCCAAAAAGATTCTCTTAACCGCTATGAGCGAATTCGTAGCCCAATACAACGGCTATCAGCCAACTCAAACCGTTGATCAGGCCACCCAAACCGCTCTGGTGGATGCCGGTTTATGTAGCCCGGAGCAAGCAGCTAACTTCCTCAACGGGAATAGCGATTCGGACTGGTCGAATCTCGCCACCCCCGCTGGCGACATGCGCGCACAACTGATGGAACTTTTCGACTTTAGACCTAGCGATGAGGCAAGAGGCAAAGCCAAACACACCTTGATAGGTTTTCTTGTACGCCTTCTCTTTGAATGCAAACGCCCTGATAACATCGGAGCTACAGTCCTCCAGGGTTACGACAAGCCAGTCGTCCTCTTTCGTTCAGGCACCATGGTAGGTAGCGAAGCCCCCCAAAGTACCCTTCGAAACTTAATTGGCAAGGGAAACGTCAGCAATGTAGTCAACCTCTACGCTGGACACTTTCCACTCCACGACCTTATTGCCCAAGAAGCAACCCTATGCGAACAACTCGGGGTGCCTCACCATAACGAAAGAAATGCCAATCCACCGCGGCAATGGCGAAAACTTCTAGACAACGAAGAAGATTACGCCGCAAACAAAGAGCGCGCGATGGAAATCGTCAGTCAGGTGATTAAGGATATTTTGCTTCCTGGCGGCAAAGAACCAGACGGCAATATTCTTTTGCATTGCGGAGGCGGTATGCACCGAACCGGAATGATTGTTGGCATTATTCGTCGCTATTGCAATAACGATGCTATGGAGGACATCATCGCCGACTACAAACGCCACGTAGCCTGGAAATCCGATGAAGATCCAGGAGGCTACGAGGAATTGAATGTTCGCTTTATTCGTGAATTTGACCTTGGCATTCTAAAGAAGGTCTTAGAGGGTTCAGACGCGAGCGAGCCCGCTCTTGCCCAGAGTTCAGAAAAGGACGAGTGGGGCTACTTTCCTAAGGCAACAAAAGAAAAGTAAACCCAACGACCTCATGTCTTTGCAAGGTCGCTGCACGGCCGGTCAGAAACCCCTCGAAGCGCACGTCTGGGGACCTCGTCTATCCGCGGAATATGCTCATCACCAGCCTCCCCGCATTTCTAAATCCGCGACTTGCCCGCCGAGAGTATACCCCCTGCCTCAAAGCCGGCTATGGATTCGACTCTAGAATCTCCACCCTTGCAGAGCTAGGAAACACTGCCAAGGTAAGGCCTTGTACGAAGCAAATTGCGAATCCGTGCTTGCACAGATGGTTTTGACACCAATTTCATTTCCTCAAGCGCAGCTATTGCCTGGGGAACCAACTCCCTATAAGCATCCGACAAATGCACCAAACCGTCCAAGGCCCATACTCCCACCAACGGTCGCTCGTGGTTTAAGAAACTGACCAGTTGGCTCGACACAAGCAGAAGCTCTTCTTTATCGACTCTAAGCAAACGCACAACTTGACAGAAATGCAGCGCCGATTGCCAGCAAACATAACCCCGTGCCGCTTCGGCCCACCGTCCCAACTGTTTAGAGGAAATGGGCCTTCCTCCCTCAATCAAAGCCTTCAATAGCCACGTTGCGCCCGAGCCTACTCGGGAGGTCGTTGACTCACTCAGCTCCAGCAGCACATCAATATCCGCGTCGCTAAACTCCAAAGTTCGAGCGCACGACCTCAATTCGGTCATATTGCGACCGTCAAAAGTAACAATCGCTTCGAAATAGGGCTTTGTTGTATCCACGCTAATTTTTTAACAGTCCCCCACTTTCCCTTCAAGCAAAGGGCCAGCTGCAAAGTTGCTCCACACTCGCCCGGGCGCCTCCGACAAGAGTTTTTTTCATCAATATCAGTGGTTGCTTGAATTCGCTTTTGGGCTGCCCCAACGCCACCACGCTTTTGAGTACCATGACCGACAAAAAGGATAAAAAAAACAATCACTTAACCCAAGAAAAGCTCAAAAAGTCTGCTCAAAAGCTAGAATACAGCTACTACCAAGAAACCCGACTAATACCACAGGCTGTGGTATCAAAACACAACCAAAATCTTATCTTGAAACCAACACAACTTCGCACTTTAAACGCCGATAACGATGCTGAGCTAATAGTATTGACAATTCATAGGAGCTTTCATGTTAGCGTCAGTTTTCCGCTCGTTGTCCTCAGTAGCAGCCCGTTCTCCTAGGTCTTCGGCACCTGCGATTACGAACGTTGCCCCCCCCCCAAGCGCCCCATCAGTCTCGACGCCAATCGATCGATTTGTCGGCACTCCATCCGCCCTCCGAGCTCGTTCAATGACTACCTCAGCCCCGCAGCGAACTGCCTTACAAAAGCACGCTGATTTTTTCGACCGAAACAACGACGGCAAAATAACCTACGGCGAAACACGAGAAGGACTCATGGCCCTTGGAATTGGTGGTGTTCGAGCATCGGCTTTTGCGTTGGCAATCAATGCAGGACTCTCTAGGGCAACAGGTGCTTCATTTTGGGAACCGCTAACGGTCTACACCGATAAAATCGCCAACGGAAAGCACGGAAGCGATACAGATATTTTTGATACTCAAGGCAAATTTTCCCAAGCTAAATTCGATGAGCTTTTTGCAAAATACGACCTAGATGGAGACAATGCCCTTTCTGAATCTGAGTTCAAAAACTTTCGGGAGAGAAACTACGAAGATCAAGCCAGTAGCTTTGCATCGAAAGCAGAATTCGATTTGCTGATGGAGCTAGCCGGAGAAAAGGGCACGAATACCGAAGAAATGGTTCTTACCCGGGACCGCTTAGGTCAATTCTACGACGGAACTCTTTTCTACAAAATTGCGGGCGAACCGGTCCCCTTTTAAGCGTGTAGAACCGAGTTTGGCAAACAGGTGCTCCAAGTCGTTACTTGTCCACCCCAGTCCATACCCCGCTCGCGTGTAATCATCGCAACTAAATACCTCCACCGAAATAAATTAATATAGGAAAGCCATCGATAGCATCCCCCAAGGCTTCTCATTTCCCAAAGGACCGGCTACCCCAAAAAGAGAAAACTCGAGACCAATCTCCCAAAAGAAATAGCTTGCTTGCGGTTCTCTGGCCCAAAAGCGGCCAGGCCGGCACTCGAAGGACAAAAAAGCCAAAAGGCCTGCTACCCAACTAGCGAATCTTCTAATAGGGATACCTCTTATTTTCATGGGTTCTAATCTGGCAGCCGCCGATCTTCCTCTCCCAATCACTGAAAATACTACTTTTTCGGTACATTGGCGCAATGACTTCTTTTCAAGCCGCCTAAAAGATGGGGGCATGCCCTCCACAGCCACACCCCCAAACAACATTACGCCACAATTACGTTAAGTTAGGAAGTTGCTATGAACCCTCCCCAACTTCTCCCCCCTAAGTGCAGCAGGCCAGTACAATCATAAAAGGCTGCTCTAGAGCCACGCCCACCTCGATAAGTCGCCTTTTGTCACACAAATGTCACAAGGGTTGCGCGGAATCTTCACAGAAGATGGCAGATTGGCCCTGTAGTAACCGGCCACCTACTCTAGCGCCTCCAAGGAGAAAATCAAAAATGAAATTGTTAACTATAGTGATGGCATGTCTCATTGCCCTTTCGAATCTAGCATGCACCGGCCCCGCGGGAGAACCCGGCCAAAATGGAACCAATGGCATCGATGGACTCGATGGTACCAACGGAACCAATGGCGCCAACGGTGAGGTTGGAGCACAAGGGCCACAAGGTGAAGCAGGACCCGAAGGACTTAAAGGTGAAACGGGTGAAGCAGGACCACAAGGTGAAGCAGGACCTGCAGGAACTCCCGGTGCAAACGGAGAGGATTTGACCCATTGCCTCGTGGGCGATGGTTCGATTGAGCAGAACTATGTGGTCGAATACTGCGAAGTCTACACGACCATTACAACAGAGCGAGTTCAGTGGAAACTTGTCGGCAGCTTTCAATCTTCGCCAGCTGATTGCAACGTGGAAGAAGACGAATGCAAAGGCTACGCAGAAGTACCGGCATACGACGCTGAGTCGAAACGTGCTTTTGTGGTAAATGCTACAGATAACTCCCTCGACATTATTGATCTTAGCAACCCACACGCCCCAGTTCTTTTTTCAAAGGTAGCCATCCGCGAAGGCGAACCTAATAGCGTGGCAGTAAGCTCCAAAGGCCTGGTTGGTGTAGCAGTAGCAAATTCAGATAAACAGCTTGATGGAATGGCCATGTTTTTCACAACAGATGGTACTGTTGTTGGGCAAGTTAGTGCAGGTGCTCTACCCGATATGCTAACCTTTACAAACGATGGCAACAAAGCCCTCCTTGCAAATGAGGGAGAACCCAACCAAGCCTACGACAACGATCCACAAGGTTCAGTAACAGTTGTAGATGTATCCAACCTAGATGTAGCCAACCCTGAAACCTACTCCAACCTCGAGGCAACCCAAGTCGACTTTACCACCTTCGATGACCGAATGGACGAAGCACAAGCTATTGGAATTCGCGCATACGGCCCAGAGGCAACACTCTCCCAAGATCTTGAACCCGAGTACATTGCCGTCTCTGCTGACGACGCTAGCGCCACTATCGTTTTGCAAGAAAATAATGCGGTCGCACGACTCGATTTGACTACCAACACCATCACGGCTCTTTATGCCCTTGGATTTAAGGACTACTCCAACTTGTCCTTTGATTTCAGCGATACCGATAACGCTGCCAACTTCAAAACAGGTTACAACGTCAGAGGCATGTACCAGCCGGACGCATTGGCATCCTTCGTTGGTAATGACGGAGAGACCTACTACATTTCTGCCAATGAAGGAGAAGCGAGAAACTACGAGGGATACAGCGAAGCAACTCGGGTAGGTAACGAAGAGACCATCATCCTCGATGAGACCGCATTCCCTGAAGGTGTCTCCGACGATGACTTGGCTCGCTTGCAAACCACCACGGCACAAAATTGCGGTGACATCGATGCCGACGGCGACCTTGACTTCATTTGTAGTTACGGCGCTCGCTCATTCTCTATCTGGAAATACGACAACTTCGAGAACTTCTTGTCGGTTTGGGATAGCGGTGACCAAATTGAGCGACTTATGGCCGTTAATGGTCAGTGGCTAAACGAATACAATGGCACTCGAAACGACGATAAGGGTGCAGAGCCAGAAGGCGTTGTCACCGGGCAATTTCTCGGCCGTACCCTCGCATTTATTGCTCTTGAGCGAGCAAGTGGAATCCTTGTTTACGATGTGACCGACCCAACGGCACCAGAATTCATGCAGTTTATCTACATGCATGACCATGTTTCTCCAGAAGCGATGACTTTTGTCTCTAGCTCACAAAGCCCCAATGGTTCTCCCATGCTTGTTGTAGCCAATGAAGTCAGCGGCACAGTGGCGATATTGCAACCAATCAACTAATTGTTTCACTTAATAATCTTGCGCCGAGGGAGCCCTTCCCTCGGCGTCATCGCCCACCTAGCCATCGACTCCACATTAAATCAGCGGTCAACAAGGCACGAACCGACGCCATGTTTTGGAGACTGGTCGCCAATCACGGCGTTTGCA
>CAXGXL010000094.1:0-9157 GCA_964013555.1 uncultured bacterium | reverse complement strand
TGACAGAATTCAAGCAGCCGGATGTTGACTCCGCAATAGCAATCATTGGTTTGGGGGGATGTTTTCCCGGTTCGGAGGATGTGGATACATTCTGGAGGAATATTTGTGAGGGCCATGTCGCCATCAAAGAAGTTCCGAAGGAGCGCTGGGACCCAGATTTGTATTGGTCCGAAGATAGGAGTTATCCCGACCGCACGTATTCTCGGATTGGTGGTTTTATCGAGCGGATCCGGTTTGACCGAAAACGATTTAGGATTCCGCCGCGGACTTTAGACTCTGTGGATGATATTCAAAAACTGGCTTTAACTGCGGTCGCTGATGCGCTTGATGATGCGAACCTTGAAGTTTTTGCAAACCTTGATGGCACTGGGCGAGCCTTCAACCGTGACCGAACTGCCATTATACTTGGAAATTCGATGGGGGGTGAGTTCGAGGATTTGACTAGCCTTCGAGTATGGTACCCTTCCATTATCAAGGCTCTAAAGGAGAACGGGGTTCTTGATTCGCTTAGTAGCGCCGAAAAGACACGTGTTCTTGAGGACGTGGAAGATCGTTTTAAGAGAAACCTGCCGAAGGTTACCGAAGACTCGATGCCAGGGGAGCTCTCTAATTGCATTACCGGTCGCATTGCCAATGCTTTTGACCTGCGAGGCCCCAACTACACGACCGATGCTGCCTGTGCGGCCTCGCTTGCTGCAGTGAATACGGCTGTGCAGGGATTGCTGCTTGGGCAATACGACATGGCAATTGCAGGTGGTGTCGACCGTTCGATGGACCCGCCAACCTACGCGAAATTTTCTAAGATTGGGGCGCTTTCGGCGGAGCACAGTGCGCCGTTCGATGCTCGAGCAAATGGTTTCGTAATGGGAGAGGGTTGCGGAATTCTCATTTTGAAACGTTTGGCGGATGCCCATCGTGACGGTGACAGAATTTACGCTGTGATTCGCGGCATTGGTTCTGCAAGTGACGGAAAAGGTAAGGGGATGACTGCCCCGAATCCCCGTGGTCAAAGAATGGCCATTGAGAGAGCCTATGAGGCTAGTGGAGTCAAAATTGAAAGCGTGGGTCTCTTTGAAGCTCATGGTACATCTACAGTCGTGGGCGATGCGACTGAGGTGAGAGTATTGTCGGAACTCCTAGAAGAGTCTGGTGTGTCACCGGCCCAGACCCCTATTGGCTCTGTCAAGTCAATGATTGGGCATCTCAAGAGTGCCGCCGGAGCAGCTGCTTTGATCAAGGCCACTTTGGCTCTTCATCACAAAACATTGCCACCTAGCGCAAATTACCAATCTGCTCCGAGCGATTCGCCGCTGCACAAGGGATACCTAAAGGTCATTCAGGAGCCCCGTTCTTGGGAGAGCGGAGCTATCCCAAGACGCGCGGGGGTTTCTGCGTTTGGATTTGGCGGAACTAATTTTCACGTCATTTTAGAAGAAGCGGGCGAGCTACCTTCTCGACCATTGAAAGCAGGCTTGTCCACTCTGAAATCAACGAAATCTTTCTCTGCTGGCTATATTGCGAAAAGCGCCCCGATGGCACCCAAAGGAACCACTATGAACCGCGATAATTTACTCGCTGAAATAACAAGACTCTTTGCTGAAAAGACGGGCTATGACATAGAGGATCTCGATCCCACCTACGAACTTGAAACCGATCTTGGAATTGATACTGTTAAGCAAGCTGAGATCATCGGTATCTTAAGAGACCGCTATGGGATGCAGACCGATGAGGAATTTAAGCTCTCTGAAATTCAGACTCTAAATAAAATTGTGGATTACCTTGCAGGACAGTCGACTACAGAGCCTCAGTCTCTTATGTCTCCAAACGAGGAATCGGCGCTTGCTCCAAGAGAAGAAGAGCTCTCCGGCTCCACTGTCTTGGTGTTTGGTGGCAATTCGAAAGAAGATGTTATAGCCCAAGCTCAAAAAGCCTTGGAGTCAACCACGTCATTTTCTCGGGAGCTTGTAGCACAACGAGCTGAAGCCTACAGAGCACCTGTTCGCCTGGCTTTTGTTGCAAACAATTTAGATGAGGCGAAGCGGAAAGTTGCTGATGCTGGGCGCCGTAGGGAAAAATTGTTGTTAGCTCAGGGGATTTTCCTTAGTGAGGATTCAGCCCATAGAACTGAAAATAAGGTGGCATTTCTTTTTCCTGGTCAGGGTTCACAATACGTCAATATGTTTCGAGATCTCGCGCAGGAGTATCCTGTCGTACAAGCTACCTTCGCTGAGGCGGATGCCATTCTCGAACCCTTAATTGGCGGAAAAATTACCGATATTGTTTGGCCGGCCTCGCTAGAGCCTACGTCGGGAGAAGCCGCAGAGCGTTTGAAGCAAACTGAGATCTGCCAGCCAGCTATGCTAGCGGCAGACGTGGCGATGATGCGACTTCTTCAAACTCACGGAATTAAACCCGATTTTGTTGTAGGGCACTCGCTAGGGGAGTACGCAGCGTGTGTTGCTGCTGGTGTGATGACCTTTGCTGATGCACTTTATGCTGTTAGTGCTCGTGGCCGGGAAATGGCAGGGGTCAAAGTTGACGATAATGGGAAGATGGCAACCGTAGCGACAAATGCGGATCGGGTGGCTGAAATTCTTGAGGAAATTGATGGCTATGTGATTGCCGCAAATAAGAACTGCAATTCGCAAACAGTTATCGCCGGAAATAGTGATGCGGTTGACCGAGCTGTGACCAAGTTTGGGGAACTAAAACTCGATGCTCGTCATATTCCGGTTTCTCATGCTTTCCATAGCGCCATTGTTGCTCCTGCAGCCAAACCGTTGGGGCGGGTGTTAAGCGCATTGGATCTTCATGCCCCAAAAACTCCAATTTTGTCGAACGTCCATGCGGATTTTTACCCCTCCTCCAAAGAAGAAATCGTTGAGCTACTAGCGGCCCAACTAGAGTCGCCGGTGGAGTTTATTGGGCAGATAGAACGGTTGTATGAAGAGGGAGTTCGTACCTTTGTTGAAGTCGGGCCTCGCCGTGCGATCACGGGGTTCGTTAGAAATATTCTTGCAGGTAAATCTCATCGGGCAATTGCTACCAATCACCACAAGAAAATGGGCGTTGATGGATTGAAAGAAGCCCTCGCAGCATTAGCATCCAGTGGCGTTTCGGTTGATTTTAGTGGTTCCTATGAGAGTCCATTGTTGCGTTCATCGAGTCGGATTTCCTCCGAATCCGTTAGCGCTTCCAAGCAGTCCGCTCTTGTTGTTAGCGGATTGGCGGTGGGGCTCCCGATGGAAAACCCCACCGGTGCTCTTACGGATGATTTGTGTGGACGGCTTCTTGGCGGGGAGAATTTTATCCGGCCTATTCAAGCGGATTCTCGAAAAGAGATTGTCGACAAAAATGTCCTTCGCTTGAATAAGACTACGGGTGAGTTTGAGAAACTTCGAGAGCTTGGGGAAGTGATTCAATTGGCCGGACGGCTATCGAAGGTCGATCTTGTCAACGATTATGGGTTAGACGCTAGCTTCGATGACGCCTTGGACGTGACTAGTCGATTGGCAATCGCCGTGGGGTTGGATGCGCTTCGGGATGCGGGACTACCTTTGGTTCAAAAGTACAGAAGAACCTCTACCGGAAAACAATTACCAGACAGGTGGTCGTTACCTGAGGCCATTGGGAAGCGAACTGGGGTTATTTTTGCCTGCGCTTTTCCTGGTTTGGATCGAATACTTGATGATGTTTCAAAGCAAGTGGCGTCTAGCTATGCAGCTCGAACAGCTAGAGATACAGGTGATCTGTTGGAGGCACTTTGTTCCAAGATATCGAACCCCCAGGATGCAGCTCTTTTGCGGGATACCTTCGGAGCGAAAGTAGAGGAGCTTGAGAATGAAGCCGATCTCTACCGGTTTAATCGAAAGTTTCTTTTTCGTGTCCTTTCAATGGGACATGCACAGTTAGCTCAAACTATCGGCGCTCAGGGCCCGAACACAGCTGTCAATGCAGCCTGTGCATCGGGGGCTCAGGCAATAGCTATAGCGTCAGATTGGATAGAGCTGGGTCGTTGCGATAGAGTAGTGGTTGTCACCGCGGACGATGTAACAAGCTCAAATAGCCTTCCTTGGATTGGAGCTGGATTCTTGGCAACTGGTGCAGCTACCGTGGAAGGGAATGTCAGCGAGGCTGCGATTCCGTTTGGAGCGAATCGAAACGGAATGATTCTTGGCTCTGGCGCTTCTGCTTTTGTCGTGGAACGCGACAATTTGGTTAGCAATCGAGGAATGCAGTCAATCGGTGAAGTTCTAGCCAGTCGATTTTCGAATAGTGCGTTTCATGGAACTCGTTTGGATGGAACGTTTATTTGTGAAGAATTTGAGCAGCTGGTGGAAATGGTTGGGGAGAAGACTGGCTATTCGCGCAAAGAGCTGGCCCAAAGAGCTTTCTTTATGTCTCACGAAACGTATACGCCGGCTCGAGGGGGGAGTTCTCAGGCTGAAGTAGATGCCATTCGTCATGTTTTTGGCGATTCTACTTCAGATTTGTTGATAGCCAATACCAAGGGCTACACGGGGCATCCCATGGGAGCAACTATTGAGGATGTGGTTGTCCTTAAAGGGTTGCAGCGTGGTGTGCTGCCGCCGGTCGCTAATTTAAAGGAGGTTGATCCTTCTTTTGCGGACCTTAATTTTTCGAAGGGGGCTCCAACCGATCGAGAAATAGGTATACGGTTTGCAGCGGGATTTGGTTCGCAAGTAGCGATTGTTGCATATCGACAACGGGCAACCTCTGAAGCGCGAATGGTTTGTGAAGATACCTATCATCGGTGGTTGGCGGAATTGACTGGTGAAGACAACCCTGGACTAGAATTATTTTGCCGGACTCTTCGGGTTTCTGAGAAACAAGGCGTGCGAGTTACCCAATTAGGTGTGCCTTCCTTGGAAAATTCTTCTGAGAAAGTCGTCGTGTCGACCGAGGATTTGCCTTCAGTTGTTTCACCTTTGATGCGTGAGAAAGTTGGCGATGACATATTACTGGAAATTCAGGAACTTTTTGCCGAGCAGACCGGCTACGGGCTCGAGGATTTAGAACCCGATTTTCAGTTGGAAGCCGACTTGGGTATCGACACCGTTAAACAAGCCGAAATTGTCGCTCTTTTACGTGAGCGCTATGCTATTCCGACAGATGGGAACTTTAGGTTGTCTGAATTTCAGACCTTGCGGGCAATTGCCGAGTATTGTTCTCGCAACGCAATCAATAGCGAGAGTACGTCAACCCCGAGAGAAGTTCAGGTGCCTCTTGTAGAATTGACAGAGGAGCACCCTGCGGGAAAGACGAGAGAAGAGCTTTATAGCGAAATAGTGCAATTGTTTGCTGAGCAGACTGGATATGATGTTGATGATCTGGAACCCGATTTTCAGCTGGAAGCGGATTTGGGTATCGACACGGTCAAGCAAGCTGAAGTGTTGTCTCTGTTGCGAACGAACTATGGAATGGCTCAGGATGATAATTTTCGATTGTCAGAAGTGCAAACGCTCAACGCGGTTATTGACTATGTGAGTCAGCAAATAGGAGGGGAGCCTCAAGGTCACTCACTAGAAGATACGGAAGGTAACAAGAATAAACCTTCAGCAGAGGGGGCGGTATCTCTACAAGAGGTGCAAGAGGAAAGTTCCGCGGGCACTCTGGTTGAAGAGGTTGTGGCGTTATTCGCAAAGGAGACAGGTTATGAACCCAAGGATTTGGATCTAAACTACGAGCTTGAGGCGGATTTGGGTATCGACACGGTCAAGCAAGCTGAGATTTTTTCGATGGTCAGGAAGCGGTATGGTCTGCCTGAAGACGATAATTTTCGTTTAGCGGATGTTTCCACCATTAAGGCTTTGGTGGGTTACATTCAGGGATTTCAAATAGGTGAGGGCGGCAGTGCGGCTCGGCGCTTACCGGCCGTGGGTCGAGTTACTCATGAGGATTGCCTTAAGGAAATTCAATCGCTTTTTGCGCAACAGACCGGGTACGATGTGGCGGATTTAGACCCAGAATATGGCTTGGAAGAAGATCTCGGAATTGACACGGTCAAGCAAGCCGAAATTCTTGCAATGATACGTAAGGAACACGGACTAGTTCAGGCCGAGGATTTTAGGCTCTCGGACGTTCAGACTCTCAATAAACTTGCTGCATACGTACTTGAAAATTCGCAGATCGTCTCTGGGAGTTTTACTGAAGCGAAAATAACGAATTCAAGTAGAGATGGTCGTAGCAAGCTTTCTGACGGTTTGGCCGGTGGGCCTTGGGAAGCCAATCATGTAGGTGATGCTGGTCGTTTTGATGTTCAAGAGGTTCGAGTGATTCATGCTCCTGTCTCGCCGGGGGTTGGCCGAAGCTTAGAGGGGCGTACCATTGTTATTGCTGGGGGAGATGAAGATTTGCGTCAGCTTTTCATGGAGGCGTTTGCGGCTAGAAAAGCGAAGGTTGTTGAACTTTGCCATACGATTGCGACTGAAGAGCTAGAGAGTTGGATGGTGAAAGCCGCGAGTGGTGAGCCTCACGACTTGGTTTATTTACTAGGTTCCAAAGGAGTGAGTAAGCTCGAGCAGGCCACGAGTCATACCCGGCGCGTTTTTGATTTGAGTAGGGCGTTTGCCCGTTCGCGCAAGAGTATGAATGATGCGGGCTTGCTCTTGGTCGGACAGAGTTCCGGGGTGTTTGGTTTCTATGATGATGCGCTTGCAGGAACGGTGTTAGGAGCCTTTGCGGGTATCGCAAAGTCGCTGGCGAAGGAATGGGAGGGGGCTCATTGTCGGGTTTTTGATTTAGATGCCAAGTGTACCGATTTGGACACAAGTGTGAATACCGCCATTGATGAATGGTTGAGCGTTGGTCCGGTCGAGATTGGATGGAGAAAAGGTGAACGCTTGACTCTAGCTCGTGTTGACCAGGTAGCAGAGCCAACCTGGAGCCAAGAAAAGAATGACGTGATAGTGGCAACCGGGGGGAGTCGCGGCATTACTTTCGAAATTCTACGTCAAATGGCCTCTCGGGTCCCTTTGAGAATCGCATTGGTGGCGCGAACCCCTGCGATAGAGGCGAGGCAGAGCCCTCTTTTTGGCAAGTCTGGCGACGAGCGCAAAAAAATAGCTAAGGAGGCCTTGGCCAAAACGGGAGGAAGGAATACGCCGGTTGCGATCAAAAATTGGATTGCCAATCAAGAGCGACAATTGGAAGTTGCTGAGAATATAGAGACCCTGCGTGGTCTTGGGTGCGAGGTCGAATTGTACCTCTGTGATGTTGGCGAGTCTGAATCATTGATTCGTGTTTGTGAGTCGATTCGAGAGCGTTTTGGTGCCGTGAGTTCCTTGATCCATGGTGCTGGTCTTGAGGAGTCGAAGTATCTTGTTGATAAGGACCCCGATGCATTTGCTCGGGTTTTCGAACCGAAAGCAAGTGCAGCATTAACTCTATACTTTGGATTGAAACCAAATCGAATGGTTACAATGGGCTCGGTTGCGGGGCGGTTCGGAAATGCTGGTCAAGTGGACTATGCTGCAGCGAATGAGTTGATAGCTGCTTTCGCGAGGCGAAACGGCCGGGGAATACTCAACATAGGCTGGACTGCGTGGAGAGATGTTGGGATGGCTACTCGAGGCTCGCTCCAAGCGGTTCTAGAGGAATCTGGGGTAGAGCTATTGCCCGCGGAGATTGGCTCTGAAATAGGAGCATTGTTGGCCGGCTCCCAGATAAATGGCGACGTGGTTGTTGCAGGTTCTCTTGGGGAATTTGCTGCAGGCGAGATTGTAGATCCTATTTGCTATGAGGGTAGAGCGCCTCTTCCACCTCTTTTCGATTCGTTTGGCGAGACCCGAAAAGGAGTCCAGTATTTCAGAACGTTGGATGTCTCGCAGGATCAAGGATTAGACCACCATAGGCTTGAAGGTATTGCTTTGCTGCCAGGGGTTTTGGGCATTGAATTGATGACGCTGGCCGCAGAGCATTATGCCGGAGCGGAGATTGGCGAATTACGCGACGTGCGATTTGAAGGGCCGGTAAAACTTTACCGAGATAAGCCTCTGAGAATTTCCGTTGATGTTTCTAGTCAGGAGTCAGGAGTTGTTGACACCACTTTGGTTTCTTATTTCGAGAATCCGAATGGAAAAACAATTCGTCGAGAACACTTTTTTGCTCAAGCTCACATTGGTGTGCGCCAAGCGGCCCAGGTTCGGCAAATGCCAAGGTTGGAGATGCCTCGGGATCCTCAGATCACGAGGGATGCGGTTTATCAACGTTATTTCCATGGTCCTCTCTTTCAGGTTCTCGACAAAGTATCGCTGCTTGGGGAGGACGGAATCGAGGTAGTTCCTACTTCGCAACGACCCGCATGGCTGGGAGAATATTCTCAAGATGATTTTAGTACGAACCCACTTTTAAGGGAGGTAGGCTTTCAAGGGGCGGGGCTTTGGGAGATGGTGGAATTGGGCCGAATGGCGCTTCCGGCGGGAATTGAACGTTTGGTTTTCACAAGTACGGATATTCCTCTAGAGAACGTAAGTGTTCACGCGTATCGACGAGATTCGACTGGCTCTGGATCTTCGTTTGATATTCGGGTTTCGGATTCAGAAGGTCGAACATTTGATCTCATGCGGGGCTATAAGACGCAAACACTTCGAACCTTAGATAAGGCTGAGCGATTTGATCCTAGTAGGAGGCTCACCGAGAATCCTCGTTGGATAATGATTGACTTAGTAGAGCTCAAGGACAAACTCAACGACGATGAACAAGCAATGGTAAAGCGCTACCTGTCTGAAAAGGAAGTGGTGCGATACCGTGCGCTAAAAACCGATAAGCGGCGTCGGGAATGGTTTGCGGGGCGAGTTGCCGCGAAGCGTTTGATTCGCGAGGAGCGCTTCGCTAGTGAAGGAGCAATTGTTCCATATGGGGCAATTACAATCCTGCCTGATTCAAATGGTAAACCTGAGGTTTCAGTTGTCGGCGAAGTTTCTGAACCGTTACTTGTTTCTATCTCTCATAGCGCTGGTGTTGCTGCTGCGTTTCAGTCATTGCGTCAGGATTGGCTGCCGGGCATTGATGTGGAGCTCATAGAATCTAGAGATCCTGCATTTGAGAGAGATTACTTCACTGCGAATGAGATAACTCAAGTGAACAAAGCTCAGAGTCGTGATGCGTTTTTGACGGCTATGTGGGCTCTCAAAGA
>CAXGXL010000093.1:0-9184 GCA_964013555.1 uncultured bacterium | reverse complement strand
ATCAAATTCATCATAGTTCGGACCCTGCTCACCACAACAAAAATTATGGTTCGAAATTTGCGTTATGGGATTGGATATTTGGAACCCTCGTGCGTTCAAAAGGTGTCGAGCATGTGCGCTTTGGTCTGCACTTAGCGTCACACAAACATAACTCTTTTGTGGGAGCATTAGTCTCCCCATTTCGTAAGCTCTAGCAGCGAGCACCACGAGGCTTTGACTTATTTCGGCGTCATGACTTTTAGCTGAGTTGAGCAGTTAGGGCCCCTGTAGCCGGAAATCGGGTTATATCGCATCGAAATATATGTCTTTTTAGAGTATCTGATCCGAGGTCGGCAAAAGCACTGCAAAGTCAAACGTTAATAAAAATCTAACCTTACGCACATACCTTAATAATTTAGCAACTGCCCCGAAAAGTAAGCGAAAACCAGGATGTGGGACTGCTTTCTTGAAGGGGGAACAATTGGAGTAAGTATGCGGATCTTCGTATTTGTCTCTAGGACTTGGTGCGAAATGGTTCGGTGCAGTGCGCTTTTGTGGCGTATTAGATTGAGTCAGCGGAGTCGCTTATGAGCAAAATTGAACTCGCCAGCATCTATAAGATGCCTAAGAGTGATGCCAAAAGTCGTCTCAATACCGTTTTGGGTTCAGGCTTGAATAAGGTTCTAGGAGAGAAAGCCAAGCAAGACGTAACCCTGCCGTTGTGGCGCCCTGAGTTTTTCAATTTGCATCAATCGAGTGTTTTCAAGAAGGCAAATGCCGAAGAACAACACAAGATTGTTCAGTCTTCGAGCCGGGCCTTGCTGGAAGAGGCCCTATTTATCGAGCAATACGGGATGGCTTTTGCCGCGAAAATGTCCCTTTTGGCTCAAACCGTTGAAGAACGAATGCTCTATGGCCTTTTTGCGGCTGACGAGACTGCACACTATTTTCAAATCTCCCAATATTTGCCCAATCAGGGGCAAGACGCCCAACCTAGTGATTTTCATCGTCTTCTATCTAATTTGATAGAAGAAGGTGACCGGCACAGCTTGGTTTTTATTATTCAAGTGGTACTCGAGGGATGGGGACTTACCCATTACCGTACACTTGCCCAGGGAGTTCAATCAGAGGATTTTGCTGCCGTTCTTAAGGGCATCGTTCGGGATGAAGCACGCCATCATGGATCTGGCGTTGTGTTGTGTCGTGAGAGACCGCTTCCCGAAGCAAGTCGGAAGTACATAGAGAGTGTTTTATCTACTTTCTTGTCCATGGTTCAAAATGGGCCGCAGGCGGTTATTAGCGCCGTGGATAAACACACAGGTGGATTGAATAGAGCGGAGAAAATTCAGCTCTTTAAGGAACTAGACGGTCAAGCTAAGAGTCAACAGCGACTCAATATATTGAAGAGTTTAATGGGAGAGGATGGTTTTGGGGCAATTGTTGAGCACTTAGAGAGTAAAGGGCTCTATAGAGCCTTAAGGCCGGAGGACTGCCTATGATTAAGCTACCTACCGAAGTTCCCGCAATTGAGCGCGACGTGAAAACCTCGAAGAAAATTTCAATCAACCTAAAGCGAAACAAGAATCAAGATCACACCTCGCTAATGGATGAGTGCGCTAAGAAGTTTAACTACGATGATTGTAAGAATGAGTATTGGAACCCAGAAGAATTCTCTTTGTTGTACGCTACCCCCTTGTGGGAACAGGCTGACACTCAGCAACGGGTCCTACTCAATCAACTCTTTTGGGTTGCTTATTATTCGCAAATCATTTCTGCGGAAGTAGCGACGATATTTTTCAATCAAACCAGCGCTGCTGGGTTGTACTCTCTGGAAGGGTTTCGAGAGGTTTGCGATATGCTCGACCTCGAGTCTGCTCAAGAGAGAGCTCATATTAACGCGTTTAAGACGGTTTGCGAGCAATTTGAGGCGAGTGTTTTTGGGCGACGCGTTTTTACGTGGGATATGCGCGGGCCTTATGTGCAAACCATGATTTTTCCCGACTCGAACAGATTAAAGGATTGGTGGAAGAGCTTAGAGTTGAGGACCTTCGGATTGTTGTCTTCCGGCAGTTGCTTTATCGCGTCTCAGTATTTTACGGTGAGAGGAATGCGCACTTTGAACGGCAAAATGGTGCAGCAAAAGTTGAGTCGATATTATCAGAGTCATCCAGATCAAGCCAATGCACCCTTGCCGTCGGCCATCAGTTATTACCACTATATGGACGAATCTTATCATTTCAATAGTTCGATGATTCTAGGCCATGATTTGATAGATTCCTTACCGAAGCCCACCGCGTTTGAAAAATGGGTTGGCAACAAAAGTGTAAGAGGCTGCCAGTACGACCACCGCAATTTTTCAGCGGTTGTGAAGGGGCTTTTTTGGTATGAGCCGGCAACCTTTAAGGCAGTATACAATGTCTTGCGAAGCGATATCTTTAAGATGTCTGATTTAGAAGCAAGAAACATGATGCAGAGCTGTTTTGCCGAGGAAAATGAGGGCAATGTTGCCGCTTACGCTCTTCTTCGAACCGCGGCGGACTCCTATGAGAAATTTTTAGATCCCTTAGAGTACATTTCGGCTCCAAACAGAAAAATGGCGCATATGCGCAGGACCACCTTGGAGGGGTACCTTGAGACGAATCGCCGAGCGTTGGCTAGATTTTAGAGTAGGTACTGTTCAAAAGGGTGGGGCCTGAATGGGGGCAGGCGATTGGGCCTCTTTGGGACTGCCTTTTAGCGAGGATTCTCTGACTACCTTGGCTGGCGTCTGCCAAAGGTGCTTGGTTGAATGTACCACGGGACCCTATTGATTTCAGACGACATGAACATTTCGTTTAGTCGTGAGAGTCTTCGTTTCCAAATTCTTTGTCGATGCTCTGAAACTCTTTGACCAAAAGTTCTTTGAACAGAGAGCCCGAGCGCCCTAACGGTCTTTCTTTTTTGTGCATTAGCAGTGGTACGAAATGAAACGACGACCCTTCATCAAAGGGAATAACGTGGAGGCGGTTGTTAGCTAATTCTTCTCCAATCAAAGCGCCTGGCATCCACCCGAAACCTAGTCCCATCAAGAGGGCTTCTTTTTTGGTGTGAAAACCGCTTAGGTTTAGCACTCGAGGGCTCCCTAGGCGCTTGTCGCCCATTTGAGCGGCATTGTCGGCAGAAACCTCAATATTGAGTTCAACATGCTTGCATAGTTCTTGGAGGCTTATAGTGGTGGGGTTCTTTGCAAAAAGGTCGTGTGTGCTCGCGGCGACTAAAAAGCAATGCACGGGTGGCAATTCAAACACTTCGTAGTCTTCCCATTGCGCCTCAAAGTTCTTTACGAGCATCAGATCTGCTTCTTCTTTTTCGAATCTGTCTGGAACCCCCGATAAGAACTCCGTTTGCAAATTGATTCGCGTGGGAACATTTTGAGCATTCAATTCTTGTATTACCCGCATTACCGGCCGGTTCGGAATAGCGCCTTCGATGACCACTTTGAGCGTCGGTTCCCATTGTTGGTGCAGAAGAGATGCGAGGTGTTCGAGCGCCCGTGCTTCGCGAAGAATATGCCGACTGCGAGCAGCTATCATTTTTCCAATCTCGTTCAATTGAGTCCGGTAGCCACTTCTATCTAAGAGAGAGATCCCCAAATGATTTTCTAGGCACCGAATATCGTAGCTAACCGCTGACCTAACTTTGTTGAGTTTGGTGGCTGCTTTGGCAAAGTTGCCACTTTCGTCAAGTATTTTAAGGGTTTTGAGGTGTTCGAGGTTGAGAGACATTTCAATGCACCCTTAATACTGACAAAGAATTAGTTCATCTTTAGCTAAACTTTAATCTTTTATTTGTTATACAACAAGGTATTAATTGACTCGAATCGAGGTCGATTGAGACCAAATTGGATTTGAATGGCCCGAGCCGAGTGGGGCTCGCGTGAGGAGAAGCCGTGCCTGAAGCGAATGAGAATGAAAAGGTGCCGACCTATTGGGACTACTTAGATTTAGAGAAACTTTTGTCGTTACAAGGCGGCCTTGAAGCAAGTGACGCTGATTTAATGCCCGATGAACTTCATTTTATTGTGGTTCATCAGACCCTTGAGCTGTGGTTCAAGTTGGTACTCAGTGAATTGCGCTTAGCGCGTGACCACTTGGCTGCTGTCGAAGTGCCCGAAGAGCATATTCCCAACTGCGTACACCACATGCGCAGAATTATTGAAATTCTCAAATTGAGTGTGCAGCAATTTGATGTTGTCGAGACTTTGACCGCCCGTGATTTTCTTGATTTTCGGGATAAACTTTTCCCGGCTTCTGGTTTTCAATCATTTCAAATGAGAGAGATGGAGATTCTTCTCGGGCTCGACGAATCCAAGCGCGCGAAGCTTGGGGACATTTCTCCATTGGAGTATTTGGAGAAACTCTCGTCAAGATCTGCAGCTGGTACCCATGCTTGGTCACGGATTGTCAATGCGACCGGAGAAACTACCCTGCGCACAGCTTTAAATAACTGGCTTTACCGAACTCCCATTCATGGTTCGTCGCCCTCCGATCCTGACGACGAGCAAGTGGTTGAAGGTTTCTTGGGTGACTACCTTGAAGCGTGGTCGAGCCAGGCACAAGTTCAAGTAGAGAGTATGATAGCTACCCGAGCAGCGCCCGCTGAAGCCGTGCGCAAACGCTATGAAGCCTCTGTCGAATTTGTCACTGGTTTTTTAAGGGCTGACGACGTTCAAGAATCAGATCGGTCGACCGTTCGCCGAGTACGGGCGGCTTCGGTGTTTGTGGAGTCCTATAGAGAATTGCCTTTACTCGCGTGGCCGCGATTGCTTTTGGATACCACCATTGAGCTCGAAGAGAGATTGTTGCTTTTTCGTCAGCGGCATGCTCGCATGGCGGAGCGAATTATTGGTAGGCGGGTTGGAACCGGTGGGTCTGCGGGGGTGGATTATTTAGATAAGACCAGCGATAACCGCATTTTCTCAGATCTATGGACGGTGCGGACGGTTCTTTTGTGCAAGGACTCACTTCCGCCCATACAGAATCCGGAAGTCTACAACTTTGCGCATTGATGAGGTTTGAGTATGCAATTCGACATCTTTTTTTCCTTGAGTCATACTCCGGTAAAGGGTCAGCTTCCCAGTGAAGCCCAGATGTTTCGCAATTTTTTTGACCAAGTCCAAGCGGCTGACCAATTGGGATATTCAACCGCATGGCTTGCCGAAGCCCATCTTTCAAGTGAGATTCAAAAGCGAAATAAAAAACCGGTTATTCCGCATTGGCAAGGAGAAGTTGGTTTAATGACCGACTTTCTTCAGGTTGCGCAACAAATTTTTGCGAGAACCAAACAAATAGAGTGCGGTTCGGCAGTTATGAATATTTTGTGCAATGGTGGGCCCATTGCGGCCGCGGAGCGGGTGGTTGCCTTTGCTAATTTACATGGACTTGATTCAAGTGAGAAACGTCGCATTCATGTCGGCTTTGCTGGCGGGCGTTTTGAGTTCATGAATCGGCCGTTTGGTATTCTTCCCCGTAACGAAGTGGAAGAAATAGCATGGCCGGCGTTGAAGGGAATTATTTTTCGAGAGGCTGCGGAGATATTCTGTCGCCTCTTACGAGGAGATACGATTTCATCTAGCGATATTGCGGCGCCGCACCTAACTCGGTCCAACTTTCGATCCGACGAAGATTGGAGAGCGGTGCAGGTAGCGGCGCAATCTTCTGCAGAGGAGATTACTCTCGAGCACCGATATCGTTTTGAAGAGCTGGCCATTATTCCAAAGGATTGGCGCCGAGAATTGGTGCAGCTTGTGGTGGGGTCCCATGATAGTGCGACCCAAGAGGTCTTAAATGCTATCTTGCCAGTTCAAGTTTTTAATTTGTCGATTACTCAAGCTGAAAAAATCGAAGATACGCACCGACGACTGACCCAGGCGTATCATCCCAGTGGTGGGCAATGGCAACGGTCCTACATGCCTCGAACAACCTTTGTTTTTATCAATGCCCAGCCCCACCTTAACCCCCTTGAACAAAGAGAGGCAGCTCACCGAGAAGCTCAATTGGCTTTGGGGGAGTATTGGAAAGCACTTGAAGGCACACTAGACCCCAGCAAGGTTACCAATGCGGCGAGCAACGCTCTGATTGGCAACCCGGCGGATATTATCGAACAAGCCAAAGAGCGGTTTCATCCTGATGACCGTTTGATGCTTTGGTTTGACTTTTTTAATCACGATAGCAAACGAGTCATTGAAAATATGCAGGCCTTTATGGAGCACGTGGCTCCTTCCCTGCAGGAGGCAAGCGCATGACAAAGCCGGGCTCTGAATTTTACCCGACCAGCCCTTTAGGGGAGAACGTGCCTGGAGTTGCAACCGGGCGGGATGTTGAATGGGAACCCTTGGTCGATTATCGACGAAATGGTGTGAGTGAAACTACGATCCACGGGGCGGTGGCTTGGGCTAGCGGCTCAGAGATTTTTCATTCTTTTGGTGGGAACGTTCTTTGTTACGGCCGAAGTATGATGAAACCGTTTATGATGCGCGTTTTTTCCCGGGTTCTTGAAGAGAAGTTAGACTGGAAGCAACGAGCCATTTCCGTAAGCAGTCACAATGGAGATGCCATTCATGTTGAAACCGCTCAGTCCCTTTTGCCTGAGGACAAATGGGGGCACATGCAAACTCCGCTTGATGTGCCGCTGATTCAATTTGGCCGCCAGGTACGTCGTCCTCGCCGATGGTTTCATACGTGCTCGGGTGAACACGCGGCAATTCTCAAAGGGTGCGAACTCAAAGGGTGGCCCTTAGCGGGTTACATGCTTCCCCATCACCCGTTTTTTGCTGCCTACCTTCAAGAGGTACAGCGATTCTTGGGCGAGAAGTGGGAGCCAACTCGATTGGCACGGGATGGCTGCGGTCTTCCTACAATGTCCAATACGGTGGGCGAGTTGGCCAAACTCTTTGCGGGCTTGGCTGCCACCCGAGAGGACGATTGGATATGGGAGGCCATGCAACGCCATCCCGATCTTATTGGCGGGTTTAATCGCCTCGACAGCACTATTCTCAAGTCTTGCGAGGGAGCCGTTTTAGCGAAAGAAGGAGCGGATGGGCTTTTGGGCATGGCTATTGTTCATCCGGATTATCCCGATGGATTGGGGGTTGTCATCAAGATAGCCCACGGTTGGAACTCTCAAGCAACGTGGTATCTCGCTCGTGCGATTCTTGGAACCCTCGGATTTGAATTGCGCAACCCATACCCGCTCCACCGTCAAAAAGCGTTCATTGTGCCTCATGTGGTACCCGAAAATCGTCTACCGGATTTGGAGAAGACGCCAACCTGGGATGAGTGGGACCCAAACAAAGAACAGTATTATTACGATTGGAATCACTTTGCGTAGCATGGAATGCAACTAAACAAGGAACTAATATGAGCACTGGAAAAATCGTTGCGGGATGTTTGTCACCGCATCCGCCCCATTTGGTTTATGCTACCAATCCGCCGCAAAATGAGCCAGAATCTACAGGTTCAGGGGCCTGGAAGCCTCTTTTGGAGGGTTATCAAGCGTTGCAAAGGAGCTTGCAGAAAAAAGATTTTGACGTTTTGGTGGTGCATACTCCCCATTGGAAAACAGTGGTAGGGCACCATTTTCTCGGAGTGCCTTCGTTTAAGGACCTATCGGTTGACCCGGTGTTTCCGAATCTCTTTCGTTTTAACTATGAACTTAATGTTGATGTTGAACTCGGTGAATCCATAGCCAGTGAAGCCAGTGAACGCGGGTTGGTTACCACGATGATGAGAAACCCTGACTTTCGGGTGGATTACGGCACCATAACCAGCTGCCACTTGACGAATCCCAAGTGGGATGTACCCATCGCTGTCATTTCGTCTGGCAGTCCGTATTATTATTTTAGCAATGAGTACGGTGATGCTGAGATGAAGGCCCTGGGTGAAGCAACTCGAGTCGCCATTGAAAAATCAGGTAAGAGGGCGGTTTTACTCGCTTCTACTTCATTAAGCCACAGGCACTTTACTGAAGAGCCGGCTGACCCAGAAGATCCGCAATTTGAGAGTATTTACAATTCCAACCAATGTGCTTGGGACGAGCGAATTCTTGACTTAATTCGACAAGGCAATTGCGCGCAGCTTCTCGCCGAAATGCCCGACTTTATTGAGCAGGCGGTTTCTGAATGCCGAGAGGGAGGGCTTACTTGGCTTTTGGCGGCGCTTGGAATGCCCGACTATCCTGGCAAGGTTCACGGCTATGGAAGCGTCATCGGTACGGGAAATGCTATTGTTGAGTGGGAACCGCAGGAGGACCGAGCATGAGTGGTTCATTTATAGGTGGGTTTATTGTTCCGGGAAAGCCCCATATTCTTTTGGCGCCGGAGAAAAACAAGAATTGGCAATCGATGCGCGACTCTTTTGGGGAGGCTCGTAAGGAATTGCAGGCTTTAAAGCCCGACTTGCTTCTTCTCTACAGCAGTCAGTGGCCGAGCATTATTGGTCACCAAATTCAAGCCGATCCGGAGCCTCAGTGGCGTTTGGTCGATCAGGATTTTCACCAGCTAGGCACGGTGCATTATCAATTGCGGATGGACTCCGATTTCGCAAAAGTCTACGAGGAGGCTGCCCAAAAGCGGGGGCTAACTGCCCGCACGGTGGCTTATCGAGGGTTTCCAATTGATACGGGAACCGTAGTAGCATTGGAGTTGCTCAATCCAAATAACGAAATTCCCGCCTGTGTCGTGTCTTGTAATATGTATGCAGACCGGTCGGAGACAATTATTTTGGGTAAAGCCGCGCAAGATGCGGTAGAAGCTACCGGTAAGCGGGTTGTAGCCGTGGCAGTAACTGCTTTGTCGAATCGAATGTGGACTCATTGGATAGATCCATCTGAGGACAAGATTCATTCGCCGAAAGATGACGAGTGGAATCGAAAGCTTCTTGAATTGTTGAGTGAAGGTCGCCTCGAAGACGTAAGCCAGCTGGCCCGTCAATTTACGCGACAAGCAAGCGGGGATAACAAGCTCAAGGCTATTTGGTGGCTTAGCGCCTGCCTGGGCCAAAATAACGATTTGCAGGGAAGGGTATTCGATTATCAACCGATTTGGGGCTCAGGAGCTGCTCTCGTAGGCCTTACACCGTCTGATTCCAAGGGAGGTGGGCTCGAATACGACGAAGACGATACGGACTACTATCGAGGGGATAGAAACGTTCTTGCCTCTTAAATTCAT
>CAXGXL010000092.1:0-9205 GCA_964013555.1 uncultured bacterium | reverse complement strand
AATTCAAGTCGTTCATGGGCCCTGTCCTAGCGCCCTTTGGTGGATTAGACAAGCGATTCTACTTTGATTCTACGCCCTGCTCTCGAATCAATTGCTTAGAGAGCTAACACTGAAATCTAGTTCAAGTGCATAACAGTTACTGCGTAAGCCTTCCTTATCTATCAATTGCACTCCTAGGGTAGCCGATGCACCATCCTTGATATTTTCACTAAACCGAAGGGGGACCGCTAATTCCCCAGATGTAGCCGAGCTGGAAAGGCCCACACCTTGAAATAGTTCTAAAAGTGTTACTAATTCTTGGGGCTTGGAGTTGACAAAGAACTGCGCATATCCATTTTCGGTTCCTAAATCTCCATTTTGGTCAGAGAACTTGAGCCCGAAAATGGAGGTCCAGGGGTCCCCATTGAGTTGGTTGACCAGCCGGATCTGAGAAATGCTAGGAGCATTCGCAGACCCACTGGGTTCATAGCCCTCGCAAGCACCTTCGCCACACGCTGTCGCTGTGGCGGTGGCTATAATTGCTAGAGCAATGAGGAGTTTTTTTACTCTTGGTTTGTGGCTCATGAATACAATCTCTCGTATTTTGAGACTTGGCACAAGCCAACAAGCTGTCAACGAAAGGATATACCAATAAACAAACCGTCGACTTCTCGCTCTTCTTTGAGGCTGAGTTCTTGATCTGGATTAACCATCAGGGAGATACCTATAGATTCCTCTAGCATACCAAAATCACTTCTGACGCTATTTCCCAGAACTAGCAAAGGAGGATTAGGTAACCGCTGCCGGACTACGTTTGCCTTCAGGCTGTAATTGCTCAAAACCTCTCCAGTAAAAACACCGTCTTTAGTAACCAAGTGGCTTGCTATGGCGTTTTTTTGAGGAATCCCAAAATAACTGGCGGCTGCTCGAACGGGGGGGGCAAGTCCAGCGGAAACGAAGTACACCTCGAATCCTTTCTTTTTGAGGATCTGAACAAGCTCAAGCATGGAGCAAGACTTTCCCTTAAAGATTCTTTCTACCCAAGGCCCGAAGCGAGAGCTGCCCACTTCCAGGACTTGCTTTGCTATATTTATAGCCTCCTGGGGCCTTACGCCTTTGAGCAGGCTCGCGGCTCCGTAAAACAAGTCCTTAGAAGAAATCGTTCGTGGGCCGCTAGGGGTCGAGCGTTGGCCTGCATTCACCAGAAGTTCCATGTTCTTGGCAAAGGAGTTGGTCTTTAGGCTTTGGGTATCGATTTCCGGCAAGGCCTGGAGTAGCTTAATCAACGTTGCATTATTTTCGTTTCCTAGGTTCGCTTCACCCATTGCAGCTAAGAAGCCATCGATGACATGGCCCGACCATACGGTTCCATCGAGGTCGAATACTGCGACTGGTACCAGTCCTGAATTTCGAAAGGAGCCAAGGTCCCACCGGTTTACTCCATCACAGACTTGCTCTAGCTGGAGTTGCGTCGAAACGTATCCAGGAAAAGAGTGGCGTAAAATCCCCGTTGTCGCCAGGCCGCCTTGATTAGGCTCCAAATGACTCGCTATTTTCGTCAGTTTGGCGAGCCACCGCGTCTCCGATGCTTGCTCGTATGGGGAAAGTGCTCCTGAGGAGTGCGGAGACAAGATGCCTTGTTCTAGAGAGAAGACTAAGTCTGTTTCTGTGAAGGTTGGCGTTGAAAAACCAGCGGGAGGTTTTTTCTCTAAGCGAGCGGCTTGTTGAGCCTCCACCGCTTCAATAAGCGCAACATCTAATGCACCAACCTGACCATCGCCATTCCAATCCAATTCGCCAATCAGTCGCCCTCCCCGATTCGGGCTCAGAGAAATACCTACAAGGTGGGAATTCCGAGGCGCTTGTTTGGCTTTGAGATTGGATTGGCTCAAATGGGAGCAACCGAGCCCAAATATAAAAAGCCCGATCAAACCAATTCGAATGTTTAGCATCAACTCTCTCTTGGCTTAACTGGTGATAATCCGTAGTTTCCCTGCCCGCTTCTCTTTGTCCTGCGCGGCGGCATTGGCTTTATCGACGGCTTCGACCAGCGCTCCAGATATAGAGTGAAAGGCCTTTGAACTGGCTGAATCAGGTGCAAAGCTTACAATAGGCTCACCGGCATCGCCGCATTCTCGAACCGCGGGCTCAAGCGGCACCCCTCCAAAAAACGGGATCTCCATTTCTTTTGCAGCTCGTTGCCCACCCCCTTTGGAAAAAATGGAATGCTCTGAACCGCAGCCATCGCATTTGAAAAAACTCATATTTTCAGCAAGCCCCAGAACGGGAATTCTGACTCGATCAAACATGGCTTTGGCTCGAAAGACATCCGCCAGAGCTACGTCCTGTGGGGTAGTTACGAGGACTGCGCCGGTTACTGGGACTTTTTGTGCTAAACTCAATTGAATGTCGCCCGTGCCAGGAGGTAAATCAAAAATGAGATAATCGAGTTCTCCCCAATCAACGTCGTTGACAAATTGAGTTACGGCGCCCGCCAGCATGGGACCGCGCCAAACCATGGCTACGTTAGGATCTACCATGTATCCCATGGACATTAATTTCATTCCATAACGCTCGATTGGTTGTATTACCTTGCCGTCATAGGATTCCGGTTTTGGTGCATCTCCGAGCATTGTGGGGATTGAAGGCCCATAAATATCAGCATCGAGGAGTCCTGTGGCGAAACCGCGCTTAGTCAGTGACATTGCGATATTGGTGGATACTGTTGACTTTCCGACGCCACCTTTACCGCTAGCGATGAGAATCAGATTCTTGACTTTTTCTGGCATGTCTTCGTTAATTACTCCTGCCCGGCAATGGGCGCTAGGGGCCATCGCTTCATTGCAGAAGCATGAAATTGAGGCACCATAAACCTAACACAATGGGGCCCACAGGGCCGCATTTACAAGCCGGACTTAGCAAGGTACGCACGTAATGACCAGTGACCGTCTCTCAAAAGAGTTAAACTTTGCAAAATCAACGGCGCGCAGAGCCGGTGAAATCGCTTTAGACTATTACGGGCGGGATTTCGCTGTTCATACCAAAGACGATAAGAGCCCCGTAACTGACGCAGATAAGGCAGTCGATAACTTTATAACTGCTGAATTAGCCAAGCATTTTCCAGAGGATGCCGTTTTGTCCGAAGAGTCAGTTCCCGCGAAAGGGCGGCACCTTAAATCTCGGTTGTGGTGTGTCGATCCAATCGATGGCACCAAGGAATTCATCGCTCGAAATGGAGAATTTGTTGTGATGATCGGGTTAGCGCTCCAGGGCGAGTCTGTTCTCGGAGTGGTGTATCAGCCTACCGCCGATTTACTGGTTTGGGGGCATCATGGAGTGGCACAGGCCCAGCGCGGTAAAGAAAAATGGTTACTTCGGGTCTCAAGCATTCACAGCTTTGAAGAGAGCACTATTTTGGTCTCGAGAAATCGAAACATCGAGGACATCCGAAATGAAGGGCAACGATTGGGGGTGGACCGCTTTAAGCCGAAAGGGAGCTTGGGCCTCAAGATTGCCGAAATTGCCGGCGGGAATGGAGAAATCTACCTTACCTGTTCTACGCTGGCAAAAGAATGGGATACCTGCGCACCAGAGGCCATTCTTCGAGCGGCAGGAGGCTGCCTTACAGACGTGACAGGATGTCCCATGAGATACAATAAAGCCGATGTGGGAACACCTATGGGGGTTCTGGCAACGAACGGAGTGATGCACCAAGCTTGTTTAGGGGCCATCGGCAAGTATCCCGGAGAAATTCGGGTGAAGACAAAGTGCTGATAAGGTGACCGTAGGAGGTCCCCTTCGCTTCATTCGGGTAATCGAATTTTGTCTATTCTACAGGTTAGATCTCTAAGCTGAGGGCGCCCGCCCTACTCGGCTTGGATATCTGATTCAGATCGTGGCGAGAGTCTAAATTGAGACCAACTGTAAGTGAGAGGGCCTGTGACCGATGAGAATACATCTTCTACCGCCGGCGTCATGGGGTAAAAATCAGTGCCAATAACAAGAGTATTAAAAGGCTCTGTGGCTGAGGCTTCTTTAACTGAAAAATCATTAAACTCGGCCGTTGAGCCACCTCTGCTTTGAACGCCTATTTCTACAACCTGAAGGTCTTGAAGTTCAATCAACACTCCTTCATAGGCTTCTAGTTCAGACTCGGTCGACAGGTCCGCTGTGCTCAGAATTTTAGCGTTTAGAGCGCTGCCTTCTGAGACGACCTCATGAGTTCCATATTCTACCTCACTGAGGCCGTAAAATTCTTTGTAAAAACCCGTTAGATTGATTGTATCTCCAAGGTTAATATCGGTCGGTTCGGAGCTAGAATACACTTGTATTCCAGAAAAGGAGACGTCTGCTGGTGGGAATGCCTCTTGAACGAAAAAATGAAATCGGCCATCTCTCGCACTTAGTACCGAGGACGTGACTACCACATTACTCAACCTAACCCGTCTACGGTACTCGTTGTCGCCTAGTATGACGGCGTCCTGGGCAGTGTCGTCCTGAAGTTGGCGAATAGATACATTAGCAGGGGTCGGACAAACAGAAAGAGCCGGGTTTCCTGAGCAACCGGAGTCGTCGCAGTCCGTATAGCCGTCGTTGTCATTGTCTTGTCCATCGGCGCAGGTCGCGTCGGTGTCTTCCGCGCTGGTTTCACCACAAAGAGTTACCGCTGGGTTCTGGGAGCAGTCAAAGTCATTGCAGTCTATGTACTGATCACCGTCATTATCGATCCCATCCGAGCATTTCTCGTCAGTATTCTCCGCGCAAGCTGGATCACTACTGCAATCGCGGTCGGCACAGTCTACAAAAGGGTCATTGTCGTTGTCTTGCCCATCATCGCATTCTGTTTCCCCGGTGTCGCAAGATTCCAATTCATCAAAAAACGCGGTGCATTCTGGGTCCTGGCAGTCTACTGCGCCGTCGTTGTCGTTGTCTTGGCCATCGCTGCAGAGCTCTAAAGAGTCCTCTCCTGTTTCACCACTGCATTGAGGAACACATTCTTGGCATCCTTGATCGGCACAATCCAGATAAGTGTCGCCATCGTTGTCGATGCCATCAGTGCATTGAGCTTCGGACTTTTCTGCCCCAGGGCAGACGGTGACGGCACATCCATACTTGCAACCAAAGTCCTCACAGTCGGTATACCCGTTACCATCGTTATCTATCCCGTCTTGGCACTCTGCATCGGTCGATTCACCGCAGGCGCCTAGGCCGCTACAGTCAAAATCTTGGCAATCGATGTAGCTGTCGCCGTCATTATCGACCCCATCGCTACAGGCTTCAGGGGTGTTCTCGACACAGCTCGCAAACCCTTCACAATTCTTGTCTTCACAATCCACATAGGGATCGTTGTCGTTGTCGACTCCGTCAGCGCAGAGCTCATCGGTGTTTTCTTCTCCCGTATCGCAACCTTCAATCCCTTCGACCCACGGGCACTCGGTATCTTGGCAGTCAATGGCCCCATCCCCATCGTTGTCCAGGCCATCCGAACAAAGCGAGAGAGAGTTTTCGCCTAAGCCAACCTGGCACTCTTCGTTGCAATCTTGGCAGCCGCGGTCTTCGCAGTCGACCTTGCCATCTCCATCGTTATCGATTCCGTCGCTGCACTCTTCTTGGCTATTTTCGGGATTGAAATCTGAATTGCAGACCGTTACTTCACAGCCGTATTTACAGCTGAAGTCTTCACAATCGACCCAATTGTCCCCGTCATTATCAAGCCCGTCCGCGCAGAATTCATCGCTGGCTTCATTGCAGCCGAAGGACTCGCATTCGGGATCCGCACAATCGACGAGGCCGTCGCCATCATTGTCTTGTCCATCTGAGCAAAAAGACGTCGAATTTTCAGCGTCTGCGCTGCAGACAGATACTGCAGAATTATTAATGCAGTCGGTATCGGTGCAGTCAAGGTAAGTGTCCCCATCATTATCAATTCCGTCGGAGCAAAGCTCATCCGTATTTTCGGCGGTCCGAGTACTCCCGGCCGGAGGTGTTGGCTCCATCTCAGCCGTGCAGCTCGTTACGAAAATCAATAAACAAAATAAAACTTGAAATACAGGTTGCATTTGCATCCTCACTGTTCCCATCGGAAAGCCGAATGGAAGATTATCTACTTTAGAGCTCGAAATAATAATCAGGGTATCGCTGCCGCTATATCAGCCAACTGGCTGCGAGCGGCCGAAGAGTGGCGTCCGCCTTCTTGGGCTAGGGCTTCGAGAATTATTTTGGCTTCACCCTTTTTACCTAATTTTGCAAGGGAGTATCCCTCCCAATAGCGAATTTCCTCTAGGACCTCTTTGTTTTTTTCTATCGTGCGAGTTTCCTTGAACACTTCCACCGCTTCTTGGTAGCGCCTGGCCTCTCGGAGGCTGGTTCCTAGAAGATACCGCGCCGAGTCTGAATAGCGACCTTTTGGATTGACGTTCACGGACTCGCTCAGGGCTTTAATCGCATCGGTTCGCCGCCCCCGAGCAAGCAAATCCTTGGCTAACCGGTATGCCTTTTCGCCGACGGATTTTCGAAAAGCGTCAACGCGTTCTTGCGCAAGTCTCCGCTCCAATTTTGTTAGACGCTTTAAGTCAGCCTTGTCGAGGAGGGCTATTGCCTGTGGAGTCTCACCTTTATCTAAATGGGTAAGAAGTTGAACCAAGGCTTGTTGCGCCTCTTGCTTGCTCTTTTTGTCATCTTCAATTTGCTGAAGCCTGCTATCGAGCTCTTTTGATTTTGTTGCGGCTGCTTGTTGAATCTTGTTTGCTTCTTGAGTTGCCTTTGCAAGTTCTCCCTGAAGGCTTCGGGTTCGGGCTGCGGAAACAAAATAAGCCGCGACAGCAATGGTTATCGCGACGACCAAATGGACACCTACCTGTGAAAAACGCAGCCGGCGTTCCAGGATATCGAACCTATTTTCAAATCCTTTAACATCAAGACTCAAGTTCTTGATTTGGTTGTCTGTTTTGATGGATTGATTTCGCGCCTCGATTACCTCACGTCGCAACTCTGAGAAATCGGGATTGCCCTCTGACATGGTTTCCTCCAGTACAGGTTACAAATACGGGGGCAGGTAAACCTTATCCCCGTGGGTGCGACTCTGGCAGCCAGAGCACCGGTGAGCTTCTACAACAACAGTACTATTGAAAAAAGTGCTTTTTGACCGTTTTAGGGTGAAACTGGACAAAAATGCTGCCTTTATGGCACGAAAGAGCCGAAGAGGCCCTTCAAAGCGAGGTCAGCCGTGGCTACAATTCGATTTAGCTGGGATGAAACCCTCTATCTTTTCGATAAGTATAATTTAGATCCCAACCGGTTTACACAACGAAATGCAGCGGTGTTTGAGGACCTAGCAGGCAACACTCTTTCATTACCTCGAGTTCTCGGCCCCCTTGCGCCTGCGACAGATCTTGCGACTTATCTTAAGGGGCTGCAATATGAGCATGGCGAGCTAAAAGTGAGTAACAAGGGGGTTATTCTTCTTAGGGCTGGGCGCGGTGCGATTGGTATTTGGAGCAACGGCCGCCTTGAACGCCACCGAATTTTGAACCGTTACGTCGTAAGAGCAGCTCAGGGGCGGGCCCAAAGTGGAAAAAACAGACAAAAAAGAACTCGTTCGACAGGTGCAGCGATACGTGGACGCAATGAAACGAGATTTATTGAAGATCTGGTAACTCTTTTCGGTAAGTGGCAACAAGAGTTTTTTCAGTGCGACGAAGTTTACGTTAGCGCTTCTCCGAGGCTTTGGGGGGAAGTCCTTCGCGGACAGGGGCATGCTGTGTTTTCAAGCAAGGATCCGCGGATTAAACGCTTAGGTCTCCAAGTTGGGCGCCCAGGTCGGGCCGAACTCCAACGGATTGTTTTTGAATTAACCTATGGAACGCTAAAGCTTAGCGTTTCGTAGAGAGAGCAGTACCATTTTATTTCAAAGCAAATAGAGGATTGCCTTCAAAAAGAAACCGGAACCCAATTGTCATGCGACTAGAACCACTGAGTAGAACTGAACTTTGAAATGGATAGCCAATAAGAAGTGAAAATGGTCGGGGCGACACGATTCGAACGTGCGACCCCCTGCTCCCAAAGCAGGTGCTCTAGCCAGGCTGAGCTACGCCCCGACGCGAGGGGACGTTTAATACGGCAAAGCCCGCATATCAAGAGGAAAAGTGCACAAAGCATCTTTTATCTAGATAACTTCGGGTCTCCACCTGTGAAATTTAAAGAGAAGGTTCTTTCCCGAGTTATCTTAACGCCCTAGCCGGAGTCTCTTGCCCATGTTAGTAAGCGGCACATGAGTCAAAAGGAACACGAAGGAATTGCAGAAGAAGTTGCGCGCAGAGTACTGGAGCGACTTGGGACTTCAGGGGCTCGCACGACAGAGTTGGTCAGCCAGGAGCTTGCCACAGCTCTAGACGAGCTCTCGAGTGCGCAGCAATATCCCTATGGTGTTCGGGAGTCGCGCGAACAGCGTATAGTGGTCACTGCAAATGGCCGAAATAGCTCAGGCATTGTAGCGCGCCTGGCGGGGGTAATTGACGAGTTTCGAGGGGATATTCGGGATATTAGTCAGACTATTGTGGGCGATTATTTTACGATGATTTTCGTGGTTGATATTGCCGGGGCGGCTAGCGAAGGCGCTCGTTTTGGGCATCTAAAGCAACGGCTCTCCCAGGTAGGGGCTGATCTCGGTATACACGTCGTAGCTATGCACGACGATATTCTCTCCGCAATGCATAGCGTTTAAGGAGCCTGGTTGTGCGGTCGCAGTTTCACAGCAACAACGGACAAGAGGTTTTTGAGACCTTGCGTATGGTCGAGGTAGAGCATCTTGATATTCGCACCACTACTCTCGGATTGTCACTTTTGGATCTGGCGGGCAATGACAAGCAGTTGCCCAACCGGGTTTACGACCGAGTTACAACTCTTGCTCAAGATCTGGTGAAAATAGCCTCCGAAGTCGAGGCTGATCTGGGGGTCCCCGTTATCAATAAACGAGTCTCGGTTACCCCCATATCTTTGATCATTGGGGGGAATCCGGATTTGGCAATCGAGGTGGCTCTGGCTCTAGACCGGGCTGCTGCGGATATTGGGATCGATTATATAGCGGGGTACTCTGCCCTGGTGCACAAGGGCACTACCTTGGGTGATGCAGCCCTCATCGAGTCTATCCCCGCAGCCTTGGCTCAAACCGAGCGTCTCTGCTCGTCGGTAAATGTGGCGAGTACCAAAGCCGGGGAGAACATGGATG
>CAXGXL010000091.1:0-9248 GCA_964013555.1 uncultured bacterium | reverse complement strand
GTGCAAGAAAAAGCGCAGAGCATCCTCAACGCGCTTCCAGTTAAAGCGCCTAAAATACCCATTCAGCCCCAACATCTTGCCGACATCCGAAAAAACGGTCCGGGGCTTCTTCACAAAGGGTTAGAGTATTTCTCAAGCTTCAGCATGGCCGGCCCCATTTTGGTTAAGGGGACGCTCGGACACCTTATGGAGTCCATGCAACGCAATAACATTGAAAAATCGGTCGTCATTGCCGCACCACCGGTTGCCAGCAACGAATGGCTTTTGGAAAGGGCAGCGCAATATCCCAACCAAATAGTACCAGTAGCCCACACCCCAACTCTCCGAGCAGAAGCTGGCGAAAAAGAATGGACAGAGGCTTTCGAAGCCCTGGCCCAGCAAGGAGCCAAAGGCTTTAAAATTCATCCTAACGTTAGCCCCTACCCTAGCCACCATCTTGCCTACGAGACTCTATTTGAAACGGCTCAGCGCTACGGATTATTTGTCATTATTCACACCGGCTGCTTCACTATTCCAAGTTATACAAACCAACGCCCCTCAGAACCGGCCATGTTCGCAGAGTATTTTGAACGATACCGCGATGTCCGCGTGTGCCTAGCCCACATGAACCGGGACCACCCAGAGCGAGCTTGGGATATCATGAATCGCTACGCCAATGTGTACTCCGACACCTCCTGGCAAACAGCTGAGTCGATTGCCGCGGCAATCAAGGTTGTCGGCAACGAACGAATCCTCTTGGGGTCCGATTGGCCCCTCTTAAATGACGATCTACAAACCACCAATATTGAAGCGGTGCAAAAAGGTACGTCGGACTCGAATGCCGAGAAAATCATGAATTTAAACGCCCAACGATTTTTGGGCTTCAGTTCTTAATAAAATTGGAGAGACGCAGCTCAACTACTCTGGCCAACCGGCACTCATAAGCACAATTTTCTAGAGGCGCTCTAATTCTTCTCTTCGCACTTGCACATCCCGGCGGCCGTAATACAGGGAGATCAAAGCCAAAAACCCGAATAAAATCAGTCAATAAGAAAGACAACCCATAGAGTGCAACGCCGGTGAATCAAAAGGTACTCAAGAGATAGAAGTGGCGGAGGAAGAGGGATTCGAACCCCCGGTAGGTCTCCCTACGACGGTTTTCAAGACCGTTGCCTTCAACCGCTCGGCCATTCCTCCGCAAAGCATCTGCCTAAAGAAAACAAGTTTCCAACCAGAAGCGGCTTGTCTATTAACCTATCTTGGTGTAAGCATCCAGCCCTTAAATCGAGTTATCTCGATTTTCTTATGGTGGAGTGATGTCCGAGTGGCTGAAGGAGGCGGCTTGCTAAGCCGTTGTACTGGGAAACTGGTACCGCGGGTTCGAATCCCGCTCGCTCCGCCATTTTAACCTCTTTTCAGCTTGTACATCCTACTCTTTTGATACCTAGAACCGATACGGATTCGATTTACTACGCCATGCAAGGACGGGAAGTGATCCAATTCTGAGTAATGGAAACTAAGGTACTCAAGTAAAAGAGGCTTACGCTCTGCCCTACACAACCAGAAGGCTAAGCTTATTCAAGACCACCACTAAGGCGATAGTAATTGTCGTTGGGCCGCTCAATTCCGCCATTTGTAAGCTTCCAAACAGTTCCCGGAGGAACCAGACCATCGCCCGCTAGAGCACTCAAATCAAAAGCTGGCAGAGGAAATGAGCCCAACACGCTGCTAAAGACCCGAGGTAAAATCAGCTTCAAGACTCGAGCAAATAAATCACTCATCAAAGCCTGGTAGCCCATGTCATCAATAGAAACCACCTGCACATAGATCTCGGGGTTGTCCGCCACTGCAACCTGTAATTCATTCGTCGTGGGATCAATATCTATGCTTCCACTCAATATGGACGAAAGATACATACCTACACGGATCGTTGGCTGAGTCGCTTCTCCTCCAATGAGCCCAATAAGATCAACAGCAGCCTCCACCCAAACATCGCCCAAACCAATATCAACTTCTTCATCACCCGTACCGGGCATAATAACCGGTGGTAACTCAGCCTTTAAACTCATTGAAATAACATCGCTGAAATCTTGCTCTTCCCCTCCTCCAGCAGAAGCCTCGGAAACAAACTCAATGAGGTTATCAAAAGACAATCCGCCACCGTACCAAAGGGCCCACATCACTTGATTGAGAACATCATCTTTAAGACCTAGGCCAAAAGCATAGTCCGTTGCACTGAAGCCAGGCATGCTACCATCTTTTTGAATTGCTCCTCGAGAATCAGGCGCAACTGTCTCATCCCGACTCGATGGAAACACCTGGGCCGCGAGACCCAATTCACCGTACCCATTGCCCTGGTTCCCACTCGAAAAGTCACTGTAGTCAAAGCCACTGTTGATATTGAGCGTCATGTTGATCGGTTCAGGCAAGTCAAAACCAGCGTCAATCTGAAATCCATCCAAAACCCCCTCCAAAACTCCAGGAATTTCATTCTGAATTACCCCGGCCAGCAGATTTTCGATCAATCCAGTCATCGGCGAGATGATGAGATTCAAGATGCCATTGCAAAACCAACTCATAATCCCACAATCCACATCGACATAGAGACCGTCCAAATCAAGCTCGAACGTATCCATTGTAACGTCGGTTCCATCCGGAGTTGCATTAACACCGAGGTTACCAGTGGCCTTCACTGAATCTGCGCCTACAATCCCCTTAAAGGCAGCGTATGCCGGACCAACTCCAGCAATGCCCGCACAAACAATCGTCCCATGCCAAATATCGAGTGGAAAGCTCAGATCTGCAACGCGAATATCAAAGCCGATACCATTGTCATTAGCCACAAGGGAATTGATCCAAGGTCCATTAGCTCCAATACGCTTAGAACCATCCGAATCACGACCGATAAAATATCCTGAGTCACTGGTGAATTGCCCCCAACTACAGGTACTCGGGTTGATCGGATCAGATACAAATGCTTGGCCTGGCGCCAAAAGTGTATTGAAATCGAGACGCTGAAAAACAGCCTCCCCCAAAGAAGCTATGTCATTGAGAGTGCTTCTGTCGAAGTCATCAATAATGGGCTGATTAAGTCGAGCTACCATCCCTTGATTAGCTTGAGCCGAATAATTCTCAGTGGTGGATGCGGGAAAATACTGGGAGCTTCTAAGGTAGGATTGCGCATGCACACTGACGTTGCCACACTCATCCTCCGATGACGCGGTTATCACCGACATACCCCACCGACTAGTTTGAGTTGCAGAAAAATCGACCAGGGACTCCAAACCGGAAGCCTCCAAATCCTCTCCATTAATATCAGCTTTGATGATCTTACTAAGAGCATCAGTCATCGAACCTTCAATTGAAACCGAATGCTCTGCTAAACCGCCTTCTTGAAGCATTGCCCCTCTGGACGGGCTCTCTATTCGAATCGCCGGTGGAGTCGAGTCAACACGCAGGGAGTCAACGAAAGGCTCAATTTCGCTATCCTCATGCTTTTCTGAGCTAATCTCTACGGTAAATGAATACTCGGCTTCAGCGGATAAACGGATGTTGCCGTTGTCATCAATAGTCACTCCATCATCGGGAATAACCGTCGTCTCAACAACTGCATCTTCTACTTCGTTGCCCCAAAAATCATAGATCGCATAGCTAACTGGGATAAGTCGATCCTGCCAGTAGCAATCTTGCTCAAGCATATCAACGCTCCAGGAATAGGGCAGACCCGATTTCACCACTATTTCCGCTGGAGTTTCATCGCCAGCGTAAAAGCCGGGGGTGGAACAAAATGCAAAATAGGACCCCATGCTGGTTCCACTAAACTCATTATCGTTTAGGCTCATTCCATCGAGTGAAGCGCCTCTAGATATATCCGGCAAAACTGAAATCACTCTAGGCACATCGGTTATGGCATTTCCGTAAAGATCTGTATACGAACAACTAATGGTAGCAGTCTCTAACGGGCGAAGTATTGCCGGTGTTACACTAGTAACTGAATTAGCCGGAGCTCCAGGAGAAACAACCAAAATCTCTGGAGTAAGATCCAGAACATCAGCTCCTACCTTACACGCAATCGGATAAGAACCAATTAGTGTTCCGCGAACGACGAATTCCTCTCTTAAGCCGGTACGAACCTCAAAAGCCTCATCAATCACCAAGCCCGTTTGCTCAACCCCCTGCTCAATTAAATTTCCGAAGGTATCAAAGCTCTGACAACTTACATCCACAGGGACACCAGCTTGAACTTGAGTGCTCGCCAGAGAAGTTTCCACCGCTACGGCTGCTCCAGCCAAAAACACGACAGTCGTGGGACTGGAATCAACCACATTGTCATCGGCGGCCTTGCAACGAAACACATAAGAACCGCTTTGCGTGGTAGAAAATTGGTAAGCCCCATTTACTTGCGCAACCCGGTTGGCTTGACCCGATGGCGTCACCTCCAAAGTCGTGGGTATTCCACTTAAGAGCTCACCCCGTCGAGTAACCAAACACTCGACGCTCACCATATCATCCACTAAAACCGAAAGCTCGGAGACAACTGTCTCGATTTCCCAATCGGCGTAGGAAATTGTTGTTGGGGCCTCGCTGGAAGCATCTTCAATTTCGCCGCGAATTAAGCGAGTTCCACAAGAATTCAAAATCAACAACACAGGTAGTATTATGTAGGGAATTTTCATATGGACCGCCATCCTAGACACCAAACTATTCTTTTCGCATGTCACAACGCGTCGAAATACGCATTTTCTTTATTTTCGCCCGATTTGGTCTCGGTGGTGCTTACCAAAGAAGTCAAATGTCGGGTTTTTCGTACCCCGACGTACACCTGAGGTAGCCCCACGGTTACAATTGATTAGAATATAATTATAATCGGATACCTCAGGATTAAATCTCAGAACGAATTCATACGCTTGGCTTGACCCAGTGGCACCCAAAATGATTTGTTGGTAAGCTCATGAGCCTACTTAACGAACAATTTGGTGGTTACACCCTTTTAGAGCGTATAGCGGTCGGTGGAATGGCGGAGGTCTTCTTGGCCCGACGCAACGGAATAGAAGGATTTCAAAAAGATATCGTGATCAAGCGAATTCGACCCCACCTCAGCGCCAAAAAAGCTTTCGTCAATATGTTTTTGGGCGAAGCAAAACTGGCCGCCCAATTGGCCCATCCGCATATCGTTCAAATCTATGACTTAGGAAAAATCCAAGAATCTTATTTTATCGCGATGGAATACGTTGCTGGGCGCGACATGTCTGCCGTGATCCCAAAAGCCAAGAAACTCGAAATCCCCTTCCCCGCAGAATATGCACTCAAAATTGCGAGCAATGTATGTGAAGCCCTTCACTACGCCCACAACAAAAAAGACAACCTTGGTACACCGCTCAATATTGTGCATCGGGATATTTCGCCTGAGAATATTCGAGTGGCCTGGACAGGTTCTGTTAAAATTCTCGATTTCGGAATAGCCAAAGCAGCAACCCAAATGCATGAAACCAAGGCGGGAGAAATCAAAGGCAAGCTCTGTTTTATGGCGCCAGAACAAGTCTTAGGCAAATCCATCGACCAACGTTCGGATATCTTTTCACTCGGAATCGTACTCTACGAAATGATCACCGGCCTCAAGTTATACACAGGCACCAACGACCTCGATATTATGAACAAAATTGTTGATGGGAAGATTCACCCCCCAAGCTACTTTCGAGAGGATATTCCAGAAGCAGTCGAGAGAATCACCATGAAAGCGTTAGAAAAAGACCGAAACAAACGTTATCAAACTGCCGCCGATATGCAATTTGACATAGACTCGTTTCTTTCAGGCCACGAATTCACGCCTTCAAATACCCATCTCTCTAATTTTCTAAAACAATTGTTTCGACAAGAACTCGCCGATGAGCATCTTAGACGCCAACACAACCAAACCCCCCAGAGCTTTCAGAATTCAGCGCAACTTCAGTCAGCTTTGCGAGAACCAGCGTCGCCAGAACCAGGCCCCAGTTTAGCGCCTATCGCCCCTGCTCTCCCTCAGCAACTGACCTTGCAGTTAAATGTTCATGACTTTAAGCGCTTGAAGGAGTTAGCTAAGCAAGCTGATTCCGACATCGAAACCATCGCCCTCGATGTTCTGCAACACTACCTAAAATATCGCTAATCTGCTCGCCAAGACTCAACACTATCAATAACATAAGTGTCTAAAATAATGGGCTTAATACAATCCCTGATTCAAACGTTTTAGCTAACAAGCATTTTTCTTAGTCGGCTGAAGTGGGCTGACCTACTACACCAGTTGATTCCCCGAACTTTGAGGCCACTAAATCCTCAATAGTAGTCTGCTCCAAAACCAATTGCATTTGCTCAATTGCCTGAGCCCAACGGTCCCGTATTTGCTCGCCACCAAGGACGGAGGATATCTCACTTTCCGAGTAACTCATTTCATCTGGGGGCCCCTCAAGAACCCCCAATACCTCAGCCATTGAGATCTCTTCCGCTTTTTTCGCTAGCAAATATCCGCCGTGCGGACCTCTTACACTTCGTACTAAGCCCGCCGTTCGTAAATTGCCTAAAAGCTGGCGCAAATAGTCCTCGGGAATTTGCTGGCGTTGAGCAATAGCATGAATTTGTACCGGATTCCCGGAATCGCGCATAGAAGCGAGACAAACTAGGGCCCGCATTCCATAATCACCTCTAGAACCTACTTTCATAACGTAAGCGATACTAATTTCGGATCGGGTAATAGTCAAACTAGCCTTGGCTACCCATTAACCTTCCAACCCCGCTCCCTTTCAAAGAGACCAATTGAGACTATTTATCAAAGCTACCGATCGGTTACGTTGTAAAACGCGAGTTTTTTGCCTAAGCTTCGTTAGCCCGTAAACTAAGAACACAAAAGAAAACTTGGGGTTTTAGTGCCGTTTGGGGGATACTTAAGTATAAGGATGCCCCATTAGATGTAGGAGCCGTGCCCATGGCGCGAGAAAAACTTTGTGTAGGAATCGATATTGGTGCCAGCGCAGTAAAACTGTGTCAGCTAAGACGAGGTAAGAAAGAAGTCATGCTCGAGCAGTTTGGGCACGTTTCGCTTTCCCCAGGTACCGTCGTCGATGGAGCAGTAATGAACCCAGGGCGTATCGTGGAGGTCATTCAAGAGCTTCGCGCAACCCATAAAATAAGAAATAAGCATGCAGCTATTTCTGTTTCCGGGCATTCGGTCATCATCAAGAAAATTACAGTCCCGCAAATGAGTAACGAGGAGTTAGAACAAAATATCCAATGGGAGGCTGAGCAATTTATTCCCTTCGATATCGCAGATGTAAATATCGACTTCCAAATTGTAAATGGAAGCTCCGCTCAACAAGGTCATATGGACGTTGTCCTCGTGGCCGCTAAGAAAGACTTCATTAACGAATACACCTCCATCATTGCAGAAGCTGGTTTTGAACCGATGGTCTGTGACGTCGATGCGTTTGCAATCGAAAATATGTTTCTCGAAAGCTACGAAGCAGAAATGGGTGAAACGATAGCCCTAGTCAATGTCGGTGCAACCAAAAGCAACATCAATATACTCAGCGGTAACGTATCAAGCTTTACGCGAGATTTAAGCGTCGGTGGAAATAGTTTCACCGAAGAAATCCAAAAGCAATTGAGCGTCACCCAAGAAGAAGCTGAAGCTCTTAAACTTGGGGGCAATAAACACAGTGATGTTGATTCTGTGGTCCCTCAAGAAGTTCAACGAGCAATTCAAACCATGGCAGACAATGTCGCGTCAGAATTACAGCGCTCCTTCGATTTTTTCTCCGCCACGAGTGCCGATCCGACTCCAACGCACGTATACCTGACCGGTGGTTCCTCACGCCTACGGGCATTGGAAAAGAGTATCAAATCCAAAATTGGGGTTCCGGTCACTCAGCTAGACCCATTTAGACGCATCAATACCGACGGGCATGACCCAAATTATATCGCCAATCAATCACCCTGCGCCGGCGTTGCAGTTGGACTAGCTCTTCGATATCCGGGAGACTGCTAATGCCCAGAATTAACTTGTTACCCATCAAGGCTGCCAAACGCAATGAAAGTGCCAAGCGCGAGCTCTTTGCTATGGGCTGTGCTTTCTTAGCCCTCATTGCCGGGCTCTGGGCTTGGGATGATTCGACTGAGCAAGAAATTGGTCAAATCCGTAGCCAAATAAATCGGGTCCAATCTAAGATAAAAAATCTATCTGACGATGTCTCAAGAGTCGAGGAGTTTAAGGCCAAATCAGAAACCCTGGAAAAGAAAGCGCAAATTATTGAAAAACTAAAGCGGCAGAAGATCGGCCCGGCAAAAATGCTAAACGACTTAGCGACGATTGTTACCCAAGAGAAGCGTATTTGGCTCACAGGTATTTCCGAAAAAGACGATGCCCTGGTGCTAGCCGGTGGAGCGATGGAACACGAAGATATTTCGGAATTTCAGATTGGCCTAGAAAATCGCTCCAATTTTTTCACGCAAATCAAATTAGACGAAATTAGCACCAAAAAGTCCGACCGCATCAAATATCTCGAATGGAAGATAACATGCGTCCCGGACTTTTCAGCAGAATAATCAGGAGCGGTAGAGAATGGATGATTTAATTGAAAGTTATGCCAAGGTACCGCCGGGGCAACGGTATATGGCAGCGCTTGCCATCGCGGGAATTGCCGTAGTGCTCTACTACAGTGTCTACTATCAAGATCAACAAGATCGACTCTCAAGCCTTAATGTTCGTTTGCGCACAGAAGAAACCAAGCGAAGCGAAAAGGAAGCATATATTAACAATCTCAGTCAATACGAAGCTCGGTTTAAGCAACTCCAAGAAGAATTAGAATATGCGAGAAACATTCTTCCAGACAAAGAAAATGTTCCTGAACTCTTGGCACAACTAGGAAGTCGAGCAAGACAAAGCGGACTTGCTATTGAGCGTTTCGAGCCCATTTCCTCTGATGCATTGGGTTTCTACGAAGAAATTAGTTTTAATCTGGAACTAAAGGGCTCCTACCATGAAATTGCAACCTTCGTGGACTCCATCGGTAAAATGGATCGAATCGTCAACGTGACGGGTCTTAGTCTATTAAGGCCCAAAACCGTCAATCAAAAAATCATTCTGAACGGTAAATTTACCATCAAGACATACCGATTTCTAGACAACCCAGAAGCTTCTTCGGACCCCAAAAAGAAGAAAAAGTCTTAAGCAAGGAGAGGTAATTGTGTCTAAGTTCTTACGACTTCTGGTCTTCATTTTCGGCTCCACTGGGCTTGCG
>CAXGXL010000090.1:0-9293 GCA_964013555.1 uncultured bacterium | reverse complement strand
CCATCAAGAACCGATTTTTCAACCTGGGAATACCCCAACTCTCCCCCGAAAAACTTGGCCTGTACTCGGTGGAGGATAAAGGTGGGATCTTCCTCTAGCGAAACTCTAGCTTCATCTTCTCCAATTTGCGCCACGAGTCCCGAATCGATAGTGTACACAAAAACATCCACGTCGTTGGGGGAGCCGAACAATTTGTCCTCCATCAACTTACGCGCCAATGGACTCAAATCACCATTCTTTTCGCACTGCTCAATAGCTTCGTGAAACACCTTGTCCACCGCACCTCGATTTTTCAAGGCCTCCTCAAGCATTTCTAGCAACGGACCATCCAGCAATTCCCTCAAACTGTAGCTATACGATTGGCATTTCTTTATCTCCGCTGCAACCACATCCACAAAAGCTTGTTCATTCTCCGCATTCCTTGGGGCAGAACCCAACTGTACCAATTTGGGACTCAATCTCGTCCTCAGGGCAGTATAATCCCGTCTTACGTAGTCAGGAACGACCTCTTCTTTAGACCGAAGCTCTGATTCAGACTCTTTCTTGAGCATCTTCAAAATGCTGCAGGCATCGAAATCATGCACGATTGTGGTTTGAAGCGCTCGTGTTTTCTTGTGTCGAACGGCAATCAAATACCCTACGGGAACTTGATAGCGATCGAAAGCAACCGCCCCACTCTTAGACTTTGAAAATACTCGAAACGGTAGAAAATTATGAGAGACGCACAAGCCCTCATCAAAAATACTTGCCCACAGAGCAAGATCAGGACTCAGCCCCAACACGTCCTGCACTCTCCACATAGGAACAGCTCCATCGCCTTTAAATTGAATCCCAATTTCCAGTATCCGGGGAAGAGTAGATTTGTCCAGGGTTTCAAATTCCTCCACAGCTTGCGGTCGCCAATACCGAGACGAAGAAAGTCCCGATGTCGCACTTACCCCGAAAAAGCCCCACGACCAAAGTGCCGGGACCACTAAACGGTCTGCAGCTGCAAAGAGCTCAAGTTCCAATTCCAACTCCTGCTCCTGCTCTTGCTCCTGCTCTTCTTCAACTTCAACCTCGGTATTTTCGTGGGAGGTAAGCGGAATTTCTCGAGGAAGACTATCTAAGTCGACAACCCTATCCCACAAACCAGATGCACTTTCCTGCAGTCTCGACAAACTCTCCTGGCCAGATATGGCATCGAGCCTCGCCTTAAACTTCAAAGCCGCACTTTTTCTCAAAAGCTCTAGACCCTCCGCCGCTGGCGCGTATTCTCCAAGTTGACCAAAGACCCGGTAGGGACGATCTTCTACTTTTTTCACGAAAACATCACGGATAGCACTAAAAAACGCAGCACGCTCGCTTGATGGCAGCCTCAAAATCTCGCCCCAAATAGCATCTTTGCCGACGTGCTCTAATTTCTGCCTAGCCGAGGCAACGACGTGTTTGTCTGTATCCCGCTCCTGGTTTAAGACAGCATGCTTTAGAACTTCCTCAAGGGCTATAGGCTTAGGAACGCTTTGCTTTATTCGTTCTAAACCAGCGAAAACGTCTGGAGGAATCTCAAAGCCGAGTTCCTCTTGGAGCATAGTTCCTTGTAGGTACTTCGTGATGGCAGATCGCCTCGCCAAATCGATGCCTCGAAGCCATTGGCCAACAGGTGTCTGGCTCTCTTCTTCGCCGCGAAGAAGATTACCTACGCTAGCAGGCAACCTAAATTCCGCACGAATAACGTCCTCAAGTCCTTCAGGAACAACAAATGAAACGCTCTGCGAACGTTCTAAACCTCGCATACGCCAGACGCCCTGAAGCAAATCTCGAAGCGAGATATTTTTCCCGATGCTTACAATCGCTTCTGCATCTGCTGCTTGCTCAACATCTGTTCCGGTTGTGTGTCTATGGTCGTAATAGGTGTACCTTGCATCTGGGGTCAACCGACTCTCTCTTTTCGGAATAGGTTGGCTTCGCCCTCTTTCCAACACCATCAACCGGTCTTCTTCAAAATAGACAACTCCCTTGATTTTGTCGGGTGGCAAGCTCTCCAGCAACTCTCGCGCTACCTCTTCGTTTTTTAGTCCATGAAGTAGGGCACCTGCGTCAATATAAGCACGTGTCTTCGGGGAGCCTCCATTCAAGATATTTGGCACATCCGAGAGTGTTTTCGGTTCCTTGACGACCAAGACTCTATTCCTGCTTTTTTTCCACAGGATATTCACGGTTTTGCCATCGGTTCCGTGTGCTTGATGTGTTTTTAATCTCCAGTGAAAGGTATCTTTATTCCACGGAGTCCCCGTAAAACCCTGGGCTCGCCCGAAGCCACTGACTAGATCCAAGGGTGTATCGCTTAGGCGCTCTGTGTTCATACCAACTCGGTTGAGAACGTATTTTCTCAAATATGGCATTAATCGTTCAACTTGATGCTCCCTCTCATTGAGCCACTGTGTTAGCTGAGCCGCTTGACTCTCCCCAGCACTCAAGAGCGAAAATATAGGATCGCCTCCTCCGCAAATATCAACAAATTCCCCGTGAGCCGCTGTCTGAGTAATCTCCAAGGATGAATCTGCTCCCATCTCCGCCAACGCCTCTTCTTGAAGTCGATGTAAATGGGCTTCGAGCATTCTTGTAGGCACTCCTTTTTCCAAGTAGAGCTGCACAGTATAATTGAAGACTTCATATACATTACCAAACTGGCTTCCCTCTCTTGGCATATTATTGCCGACATAAGGCACAGCCAATGGCTCATTCGAACTCCTTGCAAAACCGTAGTGAACGTCGCATTGCTTGCTTAGTGTTAAAGGAAGTAGTGAACTCAACTCTTCTCGGATGAGCGCCATTTGGTCTTGGACTCGTGGGTCCTCCAGAGAATCGACCAAATTCAGTACGACCTCATCGAGACTGCCACTAAGATACTCCTGAACCATCCTCCTTGTCTGCACATCGGCCTGACGATACCAGTTCCCAAATGCATCCCCACCCCCTGAATCCATCGATTCCACAAACCGCGTTTTCAAAGACTCTTTGACTTCCCTGTGATATACGCGTTCACTGACAATGCGGTCTCCATGAGAACTCAAAATCTCCCGCAGTGCTGAATGCAATTCCAATAATAGATTTACCCTATCTTTCGAAAGGTTCTGCTTAGGGCCAATGGTAAAATTGGTTTCCTGTCTACAGTTGAGAACAAAATCCGCCTCATCAATGGTCGCATCACCTTTCTCTCTAAGAGTCCGGAGAATATCTCCCAAAATATCAATCTTCTCGTCGAGTTCGCTTGCTGCTTGGTCATGTCCTTGAATGCCTAACCGATACTGCTCGTCGAGAAACTCAAGAAATTTTAACCGCAAACACGATAGGGTCTTTGGCGTCAAAACCAGGTAGTTTCCATCTGCTCTTACTTCTAGAATTTGACTTTTGATTTGTAAGAGATCTTTTGCAGAACAAGGACTATGCCGCCCGAAATCCACTACCTCGGTGCTTTGTTCGAAAATTTTGCCTGAGCTAATTTGCATGTCGGCGGCGACTGTTTCGTGCAAGGTCTTTGGAACCACTACAATACTTAGATTATCCCCATCCGCTTTCTTTTTGGCTAAGATGGGCAACAGGACTTTCGTCTTGCCGGAGCCCATTATCATCTGCAAAACAACTTCGGCCTTGTTTCCAGGGGACGACTTGAGCTCCTGAAGGGTTTGTACTTGCCGCTGCCACAATGAAAATCCCGTGCAGTATTCGAAAACAAGGTATTCAGGGTTTTGGTCAGGGTCGTAAGCAAACGGCGTACGACTCCGAATCACAGAAGACTGGTCTGAAGCTTCTCGAATGGGCGGTCCAAGAGTGTTGTAGAGCTTGGAAATCAACTCAGGGCGTTGGACCGCATCCGTTGGGATATTCTCCAGCGCCTCAAGAGTGTTCATACTTGCTTGAGCTCGTTGCAAACAAATTGATTTAACCAAAAATTGCATCAATTGATGATGGAGTTTCTGGGCCTCGGGCTGCCCCAACGCAGGATTCAAAATTCGATATGCGGCTGAAGTGCCTTGAACAAAAGAGGCCACCAATTGGTCAATTTCGACCGCAGCTTCTCCCTCACCTAATACATTCAAATGACGTCGTATTGCCTCCGATGTAGTTTTCCCCGTGAAATTAGCAAGAACCAGAATTTCGTTCTCTAACCTTAGTTTTTCCCGGAGGTACTGACTCTTTTGGGTAGCCACCCGCGCTTTTAAAAGAGCGATCCCTTTCGCGCCAATCTCAATGACTGGCGGCCTTGGCATATCGTTCTCCAATTTCATATCTTCGAAAAGCCGTTTTAATCCCGGACCCGCTGGAGATGCATCGGCCAAAAGCTCTTCTTTGATTCGTTCCAATTCTCTTTTAGTGAGAGCCTGATTCTCCGGTGCCACTGAGGCAATTTCGAAGACTTCGCTCAATTCTCTAGCCGAAGCTAAAGGCAATTCCTCGGTAGGATCCAACACCAGTTTTTGCCCCATCGCCTCAACTCGAATTTGGTCCGGTCGCAATGGTTCTCGATCATGCCTTGCAACAACGACATCCGCTTTGGCACCATGCAAACTTCGATACAAATCTTCAGCCTTTGAAAGTAATTTGTCGAATTCGGAAGCACGTTCGCTCTGACAAAGGTTTATTAAACCTGTCGCCTCGGGAAACTCACCTGGATGATGCGCAACTATTTCTAAGAAACCTCGTGCGGCCTCATTGACTCTTGGATCGAACCGGCAGAGGGTTAACCTATCTGCGACCGCCTGGTCTCCTTTTTTGGCCTGATGGTAGAACCAGAGAAAAGAATCTAAAAGCGCTTTTCCTGGCCGTGTGTACGAAAGAGGGGGCTTCATTGAACTTTCGATAATCCAATTCTCGACCATTCCTGGAGCCAGGTTCAGTTCATCCTGCTTTGGGATTGGTTGAATCAACTCTACGTCAGCCTCATCCTTGGTTGGGCTCCCAGAAACCAGCCCTAAAGCGACCTCTCGCACATCCAAGAGAGGGATACCAAAACCCAGTTCCCCAACCCCCCTTAATAAGAGCCGCTCTTCTTCGAAGCTCAAGCGAGCAGCCTGACTATGGGATAGGCCTTGCAAGTAATTCAGATAGGCGCGTAGCATCAATTCGAGCCGCTTTTCCCTTTCCTGCATTGCCTCTGAACTTGGTACGGCCTCTCGATTGGCCTGAAGCTCTTGATTGCGAAGCCATTGAACCTGAGTTGCCAAATAGGCGGCACTCGATTTTGGGTCATCATCGCTTCGCTGTCTATAAGATTCATCAAGCCACCGAAACAATTCCAGCTCGTCCGGGGCATAAGGACGAAGAGAGGCCAAATGAATTCTAGCTTGATTCATGGCTTCTTGATAACGCTTTGCTTCCAATAAGATTTGGATATGAAAGAGCGCTTCTTTTACATTCACCGGCTGGGGCCCGTGGGGGCCGACATCCAGAGCGATATAGGGCGGCATGGCGACAGGAGTAGAGTCCAATGGCTCGCCGCTCAAAAGAGCTACACGCGACAAATTAGCACCATGCTCCAATTTTCGGCATGGAAAAATGACTTTTCGCTTTCCATGGTTGTTTTCTAAGGCAAGGTATTGGGTAAATTCTGGTAGTCCTGCGACATATTGTTCGGCGCACAAATCGTACCCATTCAACTCACTTGGACTAGTACAATGCACACGATACCTTGACCCAATTGGCTCGATAGAAAAAACCAATCCCAAATCATGCAACTCAAGACTCTGTGGAACTCCCGCTTCAGTCCCCCACAAAGACACTCTCTCGAGCGACCCAAGACGCTCCAAGAACCCCAAGCCACTGGCTTTAACATCAAGTAGGGTTTGTGTCTTTGGCTCCAATTCCAACGAGCTCTGGCTAAAGCGACTGACCCTTTGAAGTTCCCAAGAGTCCTTCAGCTTATCAGAAGTCCCCACTTCGCCAGAATCTTCTCTTCGTCGGCTCAGAGTAGACCAGGCCACTAAGGACTTCGTTTTCTTGTCCAAATGCCAAACTCTCTTCTCATCGGAGTCCTCACAAGAAATGAAGCTCAAACAACGATTCAAGGTATCCCAGTCGCCTACTGTCGTTTTGTCTGAATTAACTAAGAGTCCCTCCTTCGAGCGATACTCAAACCAGCCCTCAGGCTCTTCGAGGCAGATTTGAATTCTAGGTTTGCCACGGTACATATACATTCGCACCCGGCGACCGTCGTTATCGTTGAAGACAAATACCGTACGGTCCTTTTGAGCCCTAAAGCGCTGGTCCCCAAAAACTTCTCGGTAGGCGGGTGTATCACTGAGTCGTTTCGGCAAAACACTAACCCGCTTCTTTTTTGCATAGAGGGTGCAACCAACAACATCGAATGTAAAATCACCTTTTTCGCTTTCGCATAACGGAAAGTTCTTTGTAGACCAATTCGTACCTGGTTCGGGTTCCGTTCCGGTCGTTTCTAAGACGACCCCGTTTAAGATCTGGTCACAATTTTCCCCCTCCTTTCGAAGGACACGAGATACTTCTTGAAGATGAATTCTTCTAGTCTTCATCACCAAATTGGCCAAATACCGGTCGCTCTTGGCTTCTAGTTCAGGGTGTGCACTGAGGTAAGCCAAAGAGAACAACAATCGCTTCAATTCGCTGTTACTTAGCGGGGTTGACTTATCAGCATAAAGAGCAGCCCGCAGCTGGTGCGTAAGTGCCCGCTGCTCGCCCTTTGCAGAAACCAATAGCCCCTCAACTTCCTGCTCAGACAAGACAAGCCCTCTTGCTTTTGAAGGCACACCAACCTCCTTGAGGTCCTCTTCCGCGATCTTCATAAGTTTCAAAAAGAAAAGGGCAGCACCAACCTCACCGGCGTCACGAAATTGACAATATCCTCTATTGAGAAAATTAATGATGGTTTCCGCCGCGTGCGGACTTGCTTGAAGGTAGTCACCTAAGAGACTTCCTTCAAAAAATGCAATTCGGAAAAACTCTTGGTAGTCGATTTCAAGAAATTTGTTCAAGCGTTGATTAAAGTAGGTCATCAGGCGCTGGGGCTGAGTTATCTCGTGTAAGCCACCATCATTTCTGGCCAATAAAGCACACAGTCTTTGAACTTCACCCTGGCTGTGGCCTTTCAAGTCTAAGTCTTCGACCAACGTGTTCACAAAAAACGTTTCCTCAGTTCGCCTAGCTATCCTAGCGTAGTTCATAATCGCCAGCAAAACGGGATCCTGCAAAGAGCCAGTCGGCAGCTGGGCTTCACTCATCCACCATGACGGCTCACTTCCAAAAAGCTGAAGGTCACCTCCACTTCGTTTTCCTAAATCTTCTAAGGTAGAGCTAATTTCGATGCGTCTTGCGTCTTCTTTGTCAACCTTCATGGAAACAATAGAAGAAATGGGTTCCTTTTCTTGTCCTTGAGTCGCAGGCGAGTTCATCACGACCCGCTCCAAATCCCCCTTGAGTAGGAATCCCGTCAATAAAAACTGGCGCTGCAAGGCTCCAAAAGCCTTGGGTAGGACGTCGCCATCTAGATCTGTTAGGGCATAGGCTGCTTGAACAAAGGGCGAAGCATTCCTCGTTTCAGGGTATTTCACGTGCAACGCGGCCAATCTCTCGGGCTCATGCAGCATGTCAAAGACGAATTTCTCAAGATGACCTCGTAAGTAAGTCTCTCGAGATTCGTAAGTCCCCTTCTCTATGAGCAAGGCTCCTTGTTTCCCAAAAACCGTTCCGTAAGAGCGCCACCTTCTGTCGTTGACCTCAGATAAATAGTCCTTATCAACACTATGAAAATAGTCGAGCACATCGGTAGCCAATCGCCGATAGGTGGCATCGTATATATTGACGTCTCCCTGAGGTTTCCGCTCCGAATAGTGCTCCCCCTTCACCAAAAACTCGAACTCCAAATAGGGCATACGCCACCGCCCGAGCCTCTCACCTAATATGGGATCCAAAGACGCAATTCGGTGAACTAGGGTCGCCCCACGAAATGCCGCCACAACGCTCTTAAGAAAATTCTCAAGATTGGAGGTATCCGTTGTGGGATGACCGTGAGCCAAAATGAGCAAACTTGATAGTCGATTGATTCCGTCTAGCATTTCCGCTCGACCATCCGATTGGAGGTCCTCCCAAAAATGCTCTTTTGGGTCAGGTAACGCGGCCAACATAGTTTGTGCAAGATACGTAGCGTGAGAAAGGCTAAGAGCAGTCTCCGCCCGAACGCAAGTCTCAGCCATTGCAATAACTTCTTTAACGTCCTTTAGGGATGGAGCTTCACTGAGGCTTGTGTCGAAATCCCATTGAGGCAACTCCACAAAATCCTCGGACCAGATAGTGCCTTCACTACGAAGGAGCCTGGTAGCAGTCTCGGGGTTGTCGAAAATGGTTCCTCTGACTGGATGGGTTTCAGACACAAGGACATTCGGGCTCTGAACGCGCTTATTGTATTGGTCCTCTTTTTCAGCTGCCCCTACGCCTGATAGGACTTGCCCTACAGTTCCGTATGCTTGACGCAATTGTGTATCCGATAGGTGGCCCTGCACACTGGACTGAACGCATTGCCTCGCAAAGTGCTCGCAACTCTTTCGAAGAAGGTAACGCTTCTCAGATGACGAAACGAGCGCTCGGTGGCTCGAAATCCCGCTTGGGGCGTCGCCTTCAAAAGCCGAAACGAGCGCCCCTAAACCCATTTGGTAATTTAACTGAGCAAAGCTCTTCTCATCCAACTTAGTATGCAAAATGGCTCGCAATCCGTACCAACTACAAACACCGGAATGCTGCGGCAGCATAAAATCCCGAGTTTGAGCGGAAGATCGGCCCCGAACTCCCCCAAGGACCCGCACCAAAGATTCGTAAATATCGTAGGCATCGTATTCAGGGGCCGCTCCCCCCTCGAGGCGCCGAGCACTAGCTAGCTCTTTGAGAGCCGACAAAAAAGGGGTGGCCAAAAGAGCACTCTGATTTATCGGTGCGTAATCGACCCACGGTAGAGAGACACTCTCTCCCATCTCATTGATCCTAGAGTCATGGTATTTGGAGATTCCCGCCCCAGTATTATAGATTCTAAAGCTAAATAGAGCCGACTCTACTTTCGTTATTTCATAGTAGGTCGCATGACTATTCCCGTCAGATCCACACCATCCCCCCGGCAAAAGAAAAGACGCTCCGACCTCCGTGGAATCAAGAACATCTTTGAGGGCAGTGCGCAACAACTCAACCGGATCTCCCCCCTTCGAGTCATCAAAAATGACCCCACACATCCCGTGACATTTCTCCAGGAGTTTAATTAAGTTCTGTGCGCTGAGTGAACTCTCGATGAGGTGCCG
>CAXGXL010000089.1:0-9299 GCA_964013555.1 uncultured bacterium | reverse complement strand
TAGCATCCTGCCATCGACGATTCTGACTCTAATTCGGTCGCCGGGGGCAATAAGTACAACGTCTTGGCTGGTGGGGCCCTTTATTCTGTAAAATTTAGCCCTTGAATCCACTGCGAGGGTGAGGCTGCCAGAGCGAAGATCGATATAGACCATCGTTTGACCTGGTGCCGTTTTGGCTGTGGAGCTTGTTAAGGATTGGCGTTTTCTTTGGGAGGAAATTCTCACTTGAGATCTCTTGATAGCAGCACGTACTTTAGGCGCGGCTCTTTCAATATCAAAGAGACCCATAGTTATTTTCATTTTGGTTTTCTCACCAAGGGCCAAAAGAGTTCGATCAACAAAGCGCATTTCTGTCGTACTTCGGTGCCCGGTTCGAATGAGATCGAGTAGGAACATAACTTCATCTAGGCTAGTGTCATTCCAGGCTTTGCCCAAACTACGTTGATGGCCTACCTGCCCACGTAAATCGGTTACGGTGGCTACTACGGGTTCCTGACTTTTTCCCAACGCAGTATTGCAGAGCAAGAGAGCTAAGCAGAAGGGTATTTTTGTCATTGTGCTACCTCCAATTGAATTCCAGAGATCCAACGGTCCATAATAGTATCGGGCAGGTAGGAGTCTAGTTGGGTGGCCCGGCGCCAATGGCTTTCAAGGAGTAGGAAGACGTTTTTCGTTACTTGCGACCTCAATTGTATACTTGCCCTTGGTCGAATAGATGAACGTTGGTTGAGTTTCCCAAAGCTTCGATATCCTAGGCCGCTTCGAATTCTTAAGACCAATGGAGCAAATCTGATCGCTGCATCCAGATCACTGCCAACTTCGGTGTAGCCTGATAGTTTGTAGGGTTCTAGCCACATGGCGGTCGTTCGTCCGGCAAGACGAAAGCGACCTATTTGCGAAGAAACGCCGATACTTGTCTCTGCTAGTCGTAGAACACGATTTGATATAGAGGTGTTGGCATGGGGCGAGAATTCAAAGTGCCAGAGGCGGGTTTCGACAAAGGGGCTAATTTTGTTGATATCCATACTCCAGGAAGCGCCAAGGCCACCCGCGAAATGGTGGGGTTTACCTGGTCTGCCTGCTAGAGCGCCCTTGATATCGCCGCGCAGCCCAAGCCGATGCTGGGAATTCGTGGTGTGCTCGGCTGAGCCATTGAAAGAGATTAAGCTGCGGTCTCTTTCGTGAATGCTCGTATCTGAATGGAGGTGTAAGGTTCTATCCATGCCAAGGGCACCGGAATACCGCCAGGTTCCATGCAGCATATTGCCTTGTACCTTGGCACCAAGTTGCCCTCTCCAAGCGTTGAGAGGCAGAGCCTTTGCACTGGAGGTTGTAGTATCCCAACCGGCAATAGAGTCGTGATGGAAACCGAGACTTCCTTTTAGAAGCCATGTGCGAGAGGAGTCGGGGACGCTTGATTTGCTTTTTCTTGTTTTGGTGAGAGCAGTTTTGTGGTTTTCCGAGTTTCGGAGTTTGTCGATTGCTCTTAAGAGGGCCTTTGGGCGGGTGGAGCGAGGCCAAGCCTCAATAAGATTCCTAACTATTTTTTCGGCCTCGTCGAGCTTGCCGGCTTTGATTAGGTGCGCTGCGAGCGCTAACTTGAGTCCTGGTCGCTGAGGCTCTGTTTCAACGGCCTTTTGAATTTGTTCTAAGGTAGATACTGCGTAGGCTGTGGATGGGAGCTGTAGCAATATTGTTGCAAAGCATACTCTCAATCCTAACCTGAAAAAAAAAATCATGTGGGTGCGTGTTTCCTAGATGGGAAGAGTCATGGTGAATTTTGCTTTGTTCACTTTAATCTTTCCGTTGTGAGCTTCGACCGCTGTTTTAACAAACGCTAAGCCCAGGCCGGAACCCAGGCGTCTACTCGGATTATTTGGAACAAAAGACTGAAATTTCTCAAAAATCAAATCTTCTTTTCCGGGGGGGACACCAGGGCCATTGTCCTCTACGGATAACTCTAGAGTCCTTTTTTGGATTTTCACAGCAATCTTTATCGGAGATTTGCCGTAGCGAATCGCATTGCTAAGCAGGTTTTGAATGGCGCGTACCATAATAGCTTCATCACATTTGATCGTTTGAGAACTAGAGGGTAGTTTTCTTGTTATTTGAAAGTCAGCTTCTGTTGCTATGTGATCTATCTGGTCAATCGCTTTGTCTACCAGCGATGCAATAGCGTTTGGTTCTTTATTAACTGTTAAAGTAGCTTGCGCCCCCCGGGCTTGCTCCAGTTGTTCATCGATACGACGCAGTAGGAGACGACTTCGCTTTTGAACTTCGAGAACCAATTGTTGGTCGTCTTGATCGAGGTTTTGCGTCTCGATGACCTCCATAAGAGTGACTACCTTACCTATGGGTCCTTTTAAGTCGTGGATTACCATATGTGTCATTGAGTCGCGGGCTGCTTCCGTGCGACCTAAGAGTTCGTTGACGGCTTTGAGTTCGTCTTCGCGGATAGATACAGCATGAACGGCATGGCTGAGGGCGTCACTTAATTGCCGAACTTCCGGGCCACTTCCTTTAGGGAGAAGCTTCAGCTTGGCGAGGGCATCGAGGTAATTTCCCGAGGCAACACTACTTGCGCTTTTACTCAGACGCCCCAGGGGAAGTGCAAGGACAATACCCATGCCGATAGCCAGTAGGATGCCACAGCCGGCAACTCCAAAGGAGAGTCGAAGTGCATGAGAAAGGTAACGCTCTCGATGAGCTTCAACGCCGGCGGCAGAGAGAGTAACTCGGACTACTCCAAGACCTTCACGGAAGCCGTTTGGATCGGGAGTGCCATTGAGGGCATACATCACAACGGCGTTATTTATCTTCGCCGGTGGTAAGCCTAAATCATTACTGGCTAGGATTCTTCCCTGGATTCCTACGACTTCTACTTTCGACACATTTCGCTCTTCCCAGAAGCCATCGAGCAAGCGTTGAAGTTCTTTAGGTTTCTTTTGCTCGACTAGGGGCGAAGCTTGAGTAGAAAGGCCTCGAGCAATAGCTAATCCTCTCATCTCCAAATCGTTGTAGAGATCTTCGGTCGCTCTTTGGGTAAGAACAACTCCAATGAGAAGGCTGGTCGCACTGACTAAGAGCGAAGCAAAAAGTGCCAAACGAATAGACAACGACATTCTACTTATCCAGTTCTCACCGTCGGTATTTCTCTACTTCGATGTTGTAGCGTCGCACTAAATCGGCGAACGCTTTTCTGTCGCGGCCAGCTCTCCTGGCCGCTTGGGATATATTTCCGGCGGAGGCGGCAATGGCGGCTTCGATATAACTACTCTCAAAAGAGCTAATGAGTGCTTCTTTGGCATCGGTAAGGGGAGTTTCCAAGTCCACGTCAGGTCCCAAAACTGCGCTGGAGGGGGATGGAGAGTCAAATTCGATAGCTTGTGGCTCAATCGTTGCCCCTGTCGAAAAAATGATAGCCCGGTGTAATACATTTTCGAGTTCGCGGATATTACCGGGCCAGGTGTAATTCATTAATTTCTTCGTTGCACTAACGCTGAGTCGAAGGCCGGCTCGGCTGGTATCTTGAGTGTGTTTGTCCAAAATGAAGTCGGCCAAGAGTGGAAGGTCATCGAATCGCTGGTGCAGGGATGGTAGTTTTAGAGACACGACGTTGAGTCTATAGTACAAATCCTCCCGAAAGGTCCCCTTTGTGCAGGCTTCTTTAAGGTTGCGGTGGGTTGCTGCAATGATGCGAACATTTACCTTTTGAGCTTGGTTAGATCCGACTGGACGGATCTCGGAGTCTTGCAAGAACCGTAGAAGTTTGACTTGAAGGGGGACGGGCATGTCACCAATTTCGTCCAAAAAAAGAGTGCCGTCAGACGCTTCTGCTACCAATCCTTTTTTGTTGGATTTGGCATCGGTGAAGGCGCCCTTGACGTGACCAAAGAGCTCACTTTCAAGGAGTGCTTCTGGCAGGGCACCGCAATTGACCGCAACAAAAGGTCCCGCATTTCGCTCCGATAGTTCGTGGAGAGCCCGCGCAATAAGTTCTTTTCCCGTTCCGGTTTCGCCGCCAACCAAAACAGGAGCATTGCTGCGAGCGGCTAAGGGAAGGCGGTCTAGTACATGCCGAAATGCAGGCGCTTCACCGATCAAGGGATGGGTGAGTTGTTTGGCATTTCTTAGTTGCGTTCGTAAGTCAACGACTTCACGTTCAAGTTTTGCTCGCTCGATTGCTTGGCGAATTCGAGGTAGAGTGGTGTTTGCTTGTAGGGGTTTGGTTATAAAGTCTGTAGCTCCTTCTTTCATTAGGCGAACCGCGACATCAAGTGTTCCGTGATTGCTCATGATGACTACTGGGAGGTTGGGCCATTTGCTTCGAATTTGAGATAAAAGAGTGTCACCTCCTTGGTTGCCCATGTTTAGGTCCGTTAGGACAAGACTAAAGGGTGATTGGTTTAATTGCGTGAGGGCTTGTTCCGTGGAGTTGGCTGTGGATATGGGCAGGTCAAGTTTTGCTAAAAGTCGCGTTGCCAGTCGGAGATCGAGGGCTTCATCGTCGACTATCAAGAGTTTTTCTTGTTTGCCTAAGAGCGACACGGCTTTGTCTCCAATCGAAATGGGGAATTCCAAGGTTTGCATTGGTATAATTGGCGGACTTGGATCGAGCAATCATAAACCGTAGGAGCTTGTGGGGTTATTTGAATTTATTGAGCATGGGGATCCTCTTCTAATTAATCCAAGTTTGGTCAACTAATTTCACTCAAGTATCCGATGGGTTATGTGGAGCAAGCTATTTTAATTGCGCGGTAAACGGTGTGGATAGTAAGACTCTTAGAGTCAAAGAGTGCGGATTATTCTTTATAAGGTGCCAATTTAAAAGGATAAATTGCGGAAGATTTGTTTGGTTCGTTCCGAGAGGCCCGTGGGGGGAGTGGCTATTATTTTCGGTTACCAAGGGAATTGAACAAACCACTTGGTTACTTCGCCTTATGGTGAATTGATAAAGTAGTACGGGGGGTGAGCTTAGAGTTAGTGAGTGCACTTGATTTTTGGAGTGGTTGCATCCTCAAGAAGCTCCAGTTATGTTTGCCGCTTAATAGGCTATGCCATTTGTCTTCTGGGGGAACTGAGGAGGGATGGAATTGGTCTTTGGATGAAGTCAAAAAATCTCAAGCAGGTTGTTCCACCGGATTGTAGTGTCGGTCTCTGGTCTGGTTCTTTTGAGGATGCGAGAGCCGAGCATTGGGTGAGTTTGAGTGACGATGGAATCTTAGTCATCGACAAGAACGGTACGATTCTCGAATTCAATGAAGAGATGACGAAACTTGTAGGGCTTTCGAAAGCCAAACTTCAAGGAATATCTATTGAAGAGATTCACCCATGCTCGCAATTTCCTCGTGTGCTTGCTTTGATCGAGACTGTTCTTTCTTCTGGCTCTGGGGAATTATGGGAAACGAGAATTGTCCGCAGCGATAAGGGAATAGTTTTTGTTCAAATCAAAGGGTGCCTATCGGTCGTTAATAACGAGGAGGCAATCTATTTGGTGTTTCGGGATGTGTCGGAGCGGCGGCAGTTGCAATTGGAGCAAAAGCGGCTTCAAAATCAGCTCCAGGCAGCGCAGAAATTAGAGAGTTTGGGGGTTTTGGCTGGCACTATCGCTCACGACTTCAACAATCATTTGCTGGGCATTTTGGGAAATGCAGGACTAGCTCTTTTGGCTCTTGAGGATGAGCACCCCGCACGTCAGTGTGTGGCCGAGATAGAATCGGTTGCTCTTAAGGCCACTGAATTAACGAAGCAGATGTTGGCGTATTCGGGAGCAGAAAAAGGGGATTTGGCTGCTGTAGATTTGCGCGATGTCATTGAATCGGTGGGATATCTTTTGGAAGCGTCGACCTCCAAGAAAATCTCCATCTCCTATAAAATCGATCTCGATCTTCCGAAAGTTCAGGCGGACTCGGTACAGCTTCAACAAGTCTTGATCAATCTAATAACGAATGCCTCGGAGGCTATCGGAGGCGAGGTGGGGGAGATCGCTATTCTCAGCGGCACTTTGCATGCGAGTGATGGGGATTTGAGAAGCACTTGTTTTAATGATGAACTTCCCGCCGGAAAGTACATTTATTTCGAAGTAAGCGACACTGGTTCTGGAATGACTGACGAAGCCATGTCACGGGTTTTTGATCCTTTGTTTTCTTCTAAAGCCAAGGGGCGCGGTCTGGGTATGGCGGCAGTATTGGGAATCGTTCGGTCTTATCGAGGGGCCATCGATCTTCGCAGTGAGGTAGGCAAGGGAACAACGGTTCGCATTTTGTTGCCTACGAACGGTTTGATGGGGGAAGAGGCAGAGATTTCTGAAGAGGATTTGGAGCATTGGGAGACTGGCGGCACTGTCTTGGTGGTCGACGATGAAGCGGTAGTCAGGGCGGTTGCTACGCGAACCCTAGAGCGTTTCGGATTTGTCATTAGAACAGCCCAAGATGGTCAAGATGCTGTCAATCAGTTTACCAAGTACAAAGACGAAATAGTGGCGGTTCTATTGGATATGAGTATGCCTCGCTTGGGGGGCGAGGAAGTGATTGCCGTCATACAAAAATTAAAGCCGTCGACTCCTGTGATATTGTCCAGTGGTTATCCGAAAACAAAGGCGATGGAAAAATTTGCAGGGTTGGACCCAGCTGCGTTCATTCAGAAACCCTATCTAGCGTCTGATTTGGCGAAGCAGCTTTACTTAACCCTCGGTTTTTGCGAGGGCTCTTAAGAGCTTTTGCTTCCTAGAATTCAGCTCTAGCCAAAAATGGTTCTTTTGTGTAAAGCCTGCGCTTATCGATGGTTAGAAGGGCCTTTTGGGGCGCTTGGAGGTTAAATAAAGATGGCAATTAATATTGGAATCGTTGGCCTGCCCAACGTAGGAAAATCCACTCTCTTTAATGCACTTTCGGCTGCAGGGGCGGAGTCGGCAAATTTTCCCTTTTGTACAATTGAGCCCAATGTCGGAGTTGTGCCGGTTCCTGACGAGCGTCTTCAAAAAATGGCCTCTGTTTATAATTCTGAAAAAATCATTCCAACGAGTCTTGAGTTTGTGGATATTGCCGGCTTGGTAAAGGGGGCCTCCAAAGGGGAAGGTTTAGGCAATCAGTTCTTGGCAAATATTCGAGAGTGCAATGCAATCGCTCATGTTGTTAGATGCTTTGAAGATGAGAATGTGGTTCATGTGGACGGGTCCGTAGATCCTCTTCGCGACATAGAAGTCATTGAAACCGAATTGTGTTTGGCCGATTACGCTTCTTTGGAGAAGCGCATGACGCGCGCTTCGAAAATGTCCAAAAGTGGGGATAAAGAGGCGAAGGCGGAGTTGGCTTTATTGGAAAAACTTGTTCCCCATCTCAATGAGGGCAATCCCGCCCGCACTTTGAGCTTGAACGAAGACGAGACAATACGCCTCAAAGAAATGCAGCTTCTTACTGCCAAAGACATGATGTACATTGCGAATGTTGCTGAAGAAGACGCAGCTGAGCCCGATGGCAATAGTTATGTCAAGAAATTGCGAGAGGCAGTAGCACCTGCACCGGTAATTTGTATTAGCGCTGCGATTGAGGCCGAAATTTCCCAACTGGAAGAAGAAGAGCAAAAGGAATATTTAGAATCGTTGGGATTAACGGAGCCCGGCTTGCATAAGGTCATTCGGGAGGGTTATTCGTTACTTGAGCTCATCACCTATTTGACCGCGGGCCCCAAAGAGAGTCGCGCATGGACGGTGAAAGTGGGATCGACGGCTCCTGAAGCAGCTGGGGTTATTCATACTGATTTTCAACGTGGATTCATTAAGGCCGAAGTGATGCGGTGGGAAGATCTGTATGAGTTGGGAAGCGAATCCGAAATGAAGGCGGCGGGGAAAATGCGTATCGAAGGTAAAGAGTACATCGTTCAAGATGGGGATGTGATGCATTTTCGCTTCAACGTATAGAGCGCAAACAGTCTCTCTCGGAGGCCCCTTGAACACGAAGTTACGCAATCGCAGCCTAGGGCTACTCTTCTTGGCTGCATTTCCGCTTTATGGTGTCGGCAGCAGTCTTTTGGTGACCGAGTCGGCCACTTTGGGTCTTGTCCTGGTGCTGACCAACTCTCTGGTTGTGCTGGCCATCGGGCGAATGCTGCAAAGCATCGCAGTGCCATACGGCAGGGTAGTTGCAAATTCTTATCTAGTTGCCCGGCTTGTCGAAGCTCTGCTTCTCGGCGTCTCCGGCTATCTCGTCTACGCGGCGGGCATGGCCGACAGTGGTGCACTTTATTACCGGACCGCCATGATCGGGTTGGGGATTGGCAGCCTGCCGCTCTTGACTGTCCTGACACGGGTGAAGCAGATTCCCGTATGGCTCGGCCGGTTTGGGATCGCGGGCTATCTTGCCCTCATTTGCGGCATCGTTGCCGATATCTTTGGAGCCGTTGACTTCGGGCTTTTTCTGATGCTCCCCGGCGCGCTCTTCGAGGTGACCTTTGCTCTTTGGCTCATCATACATGGGTTCGGTCGCGGGACTCTCCATCAGACTTGAGTATTTTTAAGGATGCCTAGGCCTGGAGGCGCCTATTTCCCTGTGCCAGCGGAAACTTGGTGACAAACGGTTAGATTGGTTTTGAAAAGGTTGGGTTTACAGGTGGTTACAAGGATGATTACACAATTACACATCGGTTCAATGTGGAGGTTAACCATCGATGAGTAAGCACAAAATCTACACCATGAGCTTTGCAAAGGTTTATCCCCTCTACGTTGCAAAGGCAGAGCGAAAAGGAAGAACGAAAACAGAAGTTGATGAAATTATTCGATGGCTTACTGGTTATGACCAGTCCGGACTTGAAGCACACATAGAAAAGCACACTGACCTCGAGAATTTCTTTGCACAGTCGCCTCGGCTGAACCCCCACAGGACGAAGATTACGGGTGTCGTATGTGGTGTTCGGGTTGAAGAAATTGAAGAAGAGACGATGCGGGAGATCCGGTACCTCGACAAGCTGATTGAAGAGTTGGCAAAGGGCAAGTCAATGACCAAGATCCTTAGAGACTGACACGGGAAGAAACTCTTCGATTGGAGCAAAGGGAGTTGGGAATGGTTTTCGTGTTCTGACGGAAACTCGGTGACAAATGGTGAAAATGATTTTGAAAGTAGCCGGTTTACCGATAGTTACTACACTGATTACATTTCGGGTTAACGTGTAGGAATCGAGATAACTTGGGTACTGAATTGCCACCAGATGAAATAGACTCCTATCGGATTGTGCCTGTGCACAGCGTTGAGAGAGAGGCTCTTTGTGCGCTTTATGATTCCGTGGGTTGGTCTGTATATACCCGC